>DASZUH010000486.1:0-10432 GCA_035547715.1 Solirubrobacterales bacterium | reverse complement strand
GCCCATCAACGCCGATGCTTGGCGGCGGTGGCGAGGGCGACCCGGAGCTCGTCGGCGCGGGTCGGGGCCTCGCCGTCGAGCTTGGCGGCGAGGGCGGCCTCCAGGGCCCGGCCGACGGCCGGGCCCTGGAGGCCGGCGGCGGTGAGGTCGGCGCCGCCGATGTCGAGCCTCACCGCGCGCCACCGAAGCCAGTCGTCGAGCCAGGTCGCGCCGGCGGCGCGGGCGAGGACGAGCTCGATCGGATCGCGTCCGCGCGCCAGCGACACCCCTTCCGAGGGCGCCGGGGTCGCGTCGACCAGCGGCTCGCATCCGGGCGCCGGTCCCAGGGCCGCGGCGAGGATCGCCTCGGCCCGGTCGGCCTCCTCGGACCACGGAGGCCCCGCCATCAGGCGGTCGACGTCACGGGCGAGGGCGAACGACTCGCCGCCGGGCCGCGGCTCGACCAGTCCCCAGCCCGCGAGCAGTTCGAGGCCGCGCACACCGCTCTCCTCCTCGGCCAGCTTGCGCAGCTCCGACCAGCGGCGCTCGGGCGTGACCGTCGACAGGTCGGTCGCCGGCAGCCGGCGGCGCGTCTCGGGCTCGACCGCGAGGCCGAACCGGGCGGCGTAGCGGGCGGCGCGGATCGCCCGGGTCGGGTCGTCGACGAAGGAATCGGGGTGGATCGCCCGCAGGACCCCGGCCTCGAGGTCGACCTGACCGTCGTAGGGGTCGATCAGTTCGCGCGGCTCGGCCAGCGGCACGGCCATCGCGTTGACGGTGAAGTCGCGCCGGGCGAGGTCGGTGCGGATCGGGGCGCCGAGCTCCACCTCCGGCAGCGCCCCCGGACGCGCGTAGCGCTCGCGCCGCGAGGCGGCGATGTCGAGCTCCTCCTCCCCCAACCGCACCTTCAGCGTGCCGAAGCGCGAGTGGCTCTCGGTCACCTCGACCCCGAGCGACGCCGCCAGCGCCGCCGGGTCGCCCTCGACCACGAGGTCGATGTCGGCGCGATGCCGCCCAAGCAGCAGGTCGCGCACGGCGCCGCCGACCAGGTAGACGGGCTCGGGCGCCGCCGCGGCGACCTCCGCCAGCTCCGGATAGGCCGCTGCCAGCGCCGCCGCGAGTTCCTCTCCGCCCTTCATCGTCGAGCGCCCGTCATCGATTCCACCGTACGATGATCGGCGACGCGGATGCCGAGCGACTGGGACGACGACGAGGGGATGCCCGAGATGCGCTCCGAGCGGCCTGCCCGCAGGCGCGGACCGAGCCGCGGCCAGATCCTGCGCCGACGGATCATCGCCCTCGCGTCGATCGTCATCGTGGTCGTCGCGGTGGTCATCGTGCTCAGCTCACAGGGCGGCGGCGACCCGGGCAAGGCGACCGCGCACACCTCGCAGGCGAAGAAATCCGCCAAGAAGGCGAAAAAGGAGAAGGCGGAATCGGGCAAGGTCACCAACGCGACCCCGCAGGCCGACTGGGTACCGCATCGCGGCCCGGTGCCGATCCTCGAGTACCACGTCCTCGGCCACCCGCCCGAAGGCGCGCCCTATCCCGAACTGTACGTCGGCCGCGACGACTTCGCCAAGCAGATGGACTGGCTCGAAGAACAGGGGTACGAGGCGGTGACGCTCGAACAGGTGCAGGAAGCCTGGTACCACGGCGGCAAGCTGCCGCCGAAGCCGATCGTCATCTCCTTCGACGACGGCTATCGCCCCCAGTACACCTTCGCCCTGCCGACGCTGAAGGAACACGGCTGGGCGGGCGTACTGAACCTGAAGGCCGAAGGCTCCGAACTGTACGAATCGAACGTCAAGGCGATGATCGCGGCGGGCTGGGAGCTGGCCGCGCACACCATCCACCACCTCGACCTGACCGAACTCGGGCCCGAAGAACTCGAAGAAGAAGTGGCGGGCTCGCGCAAGATCCTGCAGCGCGAATACCACGTGCCCGTCAACAACTTCTGTTATCCCGCCGGGCAGTTCGACGAAACGGTGATCGAAGCGGTCGAAAAAGCCGGCTACACCGGGGCGACGACGGAGATCTCCGGCTTCGCCGAACGCGGGAAGCCCTTCGAACTGGCGCGCCTCGAGATCCTCCGCGAATCCCACGTCAAGGGGCTGGCGGAAGACCTGAAGAACGGCAGGGGCGCGACCGCCGAACTCGGCGCCTAGCGGCGGACCGGGATGCCGTCCGCGGCGAGGCGCTCCTTCGCCTCGGCCACCGTGTGCCGGCCGTAGTGGAAGATCGAGGCGCAGAGGACGGCGTCCGCCCCGCCCTCGGCGATCGCCGCCGAGAGGTGGGAGAGCTCGCCCGCGCCGCCGGAGGCGATCACCGGCACCGACACCGCCTCGGCGACCGCCCGGGTCAGCTCGAGGTCGTAGCCGTCGTTGGTGCCGTCGCGGTCCATGCTCGTCAGCAGTACCTCCCCCGCCCCACGCCCGACCGCCTCGCGCGCCCAGGAGACCGCGTCGCGGCCGGGGACGCGCTCGCGCCCGCCCTTCACGTAGACGCCCCAGCTGCCGCCGAACCAGCCGGGCGGCGCGGCGCAGGTCGGCGAGGCCGTCGCCGGCTCCTCCCCCTCCACCTCGCGCTTGGCGTCGATCGCGATCACCACGCACTGGGAGCCGAAGTGGTCGGCGAGCTCGGTCAGGAGCTCCGGCCGCGCCAGCGCCGCCGAGTTGACCGAGACCTTGTCGGCGCCCGCGTCGAGCACCGCCTGGGCGTCCTCGACCGAGCGGATCCCGCCGCCGATCGTGAACGGGATGAAGACGTTGTCGGCGGTCCGGCGGGCGAGGTCGACGATCGTCTCGCGCCGCTCGTGCGAGGCGGTGATGTCGAGGAAGACGAGCTCGTCGGCGCCCTCGGCGTCGTAGCGCTCGGCCAGCTCGACCGGGTCGCCCGCGTCGCGCAGGCCGACGAAGTTGGTGCCCTTGACGACGCGCCCGGCGTCGACGTCGAGGCAGGGGATGACTCTTTTCAGCGGCACCGGACCAGCGTACGGGAAGGGCGCGGTCAGGCCAGGGCCGCGACGGCTTCGTCGACGCTGAAGCGGCCCTCGTAGAGCGCCCGTCCGACGATCACGCCCTCGACGTTCGGCGCCGCCTCGGCCCGCAGCCGTTCGAGGTCGGCGATGGTGCCGACGCCGCCCGAGTAGATCACCGAGGCCGAGGTCGCCGCGGCGACCGCGGCGAGCTGCTCGAAGCCCGGCCCGGCGAGCGTGCCGTCGACCTCGATCGGGGTGAAGAGGAAGCGCTCGACCCCGCGCGCGGTGAGGTCGGCGATCGCGTCGGTGACGTCGACGTCGGTCGGTTCGCTCCACCCCGCCAGGGAGATCTTGCCGCCCCGCGCGTCGACCGAGACGACGACCCGTTCGGGATGCTGCTCCAGCATTTCGGCGAGGAACCGCGGGTCGCGCATCGCCGCCGTCCCGATCACGACCCGCTCGGCCCCCGCCCGCAGCAGGTCGGCGATGCTCTCGGCGTCGCGCAGGCCGCCGCCGACCTCGATCGGGAACGGCACCGCGTCGGCGATCCGCCGGATCGTCTTCACGTTCACCGGCGCGCCCTTGCGCGCGCCGTCGAGGTCGACGACGTGGATGATCTTCACCCCCGCCTCGGCGAAGCGGAGCGCCGCGTCGACCGGGTCGTCGTGGTAGGCGGTCTCGCGCCCGAAGTCGCCCTCCGTGAGCCGCACGGCCTTACCGCCGCGGATGTCGATCGCCGGGTAGAGGATCACGCCGTCGCGGGTGCCTTCGCACAGATCCCGGCGAAGTTGGCGAGCAGGCGCAGCCCGGCGCCGCTCGACTTCTCGGGGTGGAACTGGACGCCGAAGACGTTCCCGTGCTCGACCGCGCAGGCGAAGCGCTCGCCGTACTCGGCGGTGCCCAGCAGGTCCTCGGCACTGGGCCGCGCGACGAAGGAGTGGACGAGGTAGAACGGCGTCTCCGACTCGATCCCCGCGACGAGGCGCGACTCGCGCTCCCAGCGGACCGGCGCCCAGCCGATGTTCGGCACCTTCAACCCGGGCGCGTCGAGCAGGGTCACCGCGCCGGGGAGCAGGCCGAGGCCCGCGGCGCCGCCGAGCTCCTCACTGCGCTCGAAGAGCAGCTGCATGCCGAGGCAGATGCCGAGGATCGGCGTGCCCGCGGCGGCCCGCTCGGCGAGCAGCTCGTCGAGGCCGGTCGCGCGGATCCGCTCCATCGCCCGCGGGAAGGCGCCGACGCCGGGCAGGAGGAGGCCGTCGGCGGCGCGGATCATCTCCGGGTCGGCCCCGACCCGGGCGCGCGCGCCGACGTGCTCGAGCGCCTTTTCGACCGACCGCAGGTTCCCCATCCCGTAATCGAGGATCAGGATCCGGGAGCTCATCTCACTCACTGAGCGTCCCCTTCGTCGAAGGGACGCCGGTCTCCTCCGGGTCGATCGACACCGCCACCCGCAGTGCCCGGGCGAAGGCCTTGAAGGCCGCCTCGATCATGTGGTGGACGTTGGAGCCGTAGCGGACCTCGACGTGGAGGGTCAGCTTCGCCGCGTTGGCGAAGGCGCGGAAGAACTCCTCGGCGAGCTCCGATTCGAAGCCCGCGATCGAGGTCTTCGGCAGATCGCCGCGGAAGACGACGTGCGGGCGGCCCGAGATGTCGATCGCGCACTCGGCCAGCGCCTCGTCCATCGGCACCGCGGCGAAGCCGTAGCGGCGGATCCCGGCGCGGTCACCGAGCGCCTCGTCGAAAGCCTGCCCGAGCACGATGCCGACGTCCTCGACCGTGTGGTGGGCACCGGTCCCGACGTCCCCGGTCGCATCGACCTTGAGGCCGAAGCGCCCGTGGCGGGCGAAGAGGTCGAGCATGTGGTCGAAGAAGCCGACCCCGGTGGAGTTGTCGTAATCGCGGCCGCCGTCGATCGTCAGCTCGAGGCTGATGTCGGTCTCGCCGGTCTTGCGCGCGCGCCGTGCGCTCCGCTCGCTCATCGCTTCACTTTCGCGCTTCTCTCGCTCGGGCTCATCATCACCGGCGTTCTCCCTCGCTCGCTCCGCGCTCATCGGCGGATCATCGCCGATTCGGCGTGGACCGGGAATCCCTCCGCCCGGGCGATCGCGTCGACGCTCGGCGCCAGCGCCGCGGCCGCCTCGTGGTCGATCTCGACGGTCGAGATCCGCCGGCGGAAGGCGCCCGGGCCGAGCGGCCCGGTGAAGCGGCCCGCGCCGCCGGTCGGCAGCACGTGGTTGGAGCCCGCCGCGTAGTCGCCGAAGGCGGTCGCCCCCCAGCGGCCGACGAAGACGCAGCCCGCGGTCGTGATCCGCTCGGCGAGGGCGCCCGCGTCCTCCGCGAAGATCTCGACGTGCTCGGGGGCGAAGGCGTTGCAGAGGTCGACCGCGTCGCTCGGGTCGGGCACGTGGACGAGCGCCAGCGGGGCCGAGGCGGAGACGCCGGGGCGCAGCTCGGCGAGCTTCTCGGTGGCCGCGGCGACCGCGTCGAGGACGTGCAGCTCGACCGCCGCGACGAGGAGCCCGCCGTCGCCGTGCTCGGCCTGCGCGCAGAGGTCGAAGGCGGCCCAGTCGGCCTCGGTGTCGTGACCGGCGATCACCATCAGCTCCGACGGCCCCGCCAGCGAGTCGATCCCGACCGTCCCGAACACGGCCCGCTTGGCTTCCTGGACCCAGGGGTTGCCGGGGCCGGCGACGACGTCGACCGGGGCGATCGACTCGGTCCCGTAGGCGAGCGCGAAGACCGCCTGGGCGCCGCCGACCGCGTAGATCTCCTCGATCCCGCAGAGCGCCGCCGCGGCGAGCGTCACCGGGTGGATGCGGCCGTCCGGGCCGGGCGGCGTCGCCAGGGCGATGCGACCGACGCCGGCGACCTGGGCGGGAAGCACGGTCATCAGCACGCTCGAGGGGTAGGCGGCGCGGCCGCCGGGCGCGTAGAGGCCCGCCGAGCCGACCGAGACCTCGCGCAGGCGCACGCTGTGGCCCTGCGGCAGCTCGACCGTCCTCTCCTCCCCCAGCTGCGCCGCGGCGACGGCGCGGATGTTGGCGGCGGCGGTCTCGAGGGCGGCGCGCAAGCGCGGGTCCAGCGCGGCGAGCGCCGCGGCCGCCTCCGCCGGCTCGACCACCACGGTCTCCATCTGCGCGTCGGGCGCGTCGTAGCGTTTGGTCAGCGCGAGGAGCGCCGCGTCGCCGCCCTCGCGGACCAGCGCCCCGATCGATTCGACCTCGACCGGCGGCGCCGCCTCGGCCCCCCAGGCGCGCACCGCCGCCGCCGTCGTCGCCGCCCCCGCCCACTCGAAGCGCTGCACCTTCACGAGCGGCTCGCGATCCGCAGGCGCGCGGTCAGGTCGTCGACTTCGGCCGCCCGCAGCTTGTGGGCGACCCGGTTGGCGACGAACCTCGCGGTGCAGGCGACGATCTCCTCGCGCACCTCGAGGTCGTTCTCGGCCAGCGTGCGACCGGTGGCGACGAGGTCGACGATGCCGTCGCCGAGGCCGATCAGCGGCGCCAGCTCGACCGACCCCTTGACCTCGATCAGTTCGACCTGGCGGCCGGTGTCCTCGAAGTAGCGCTCGGCGATCCGCGGGTACTTGGTCGCGATCCGCATCGCCCCCAGGCGGCGCTGGGATTCGCCGAGGCGCTCGTCGCCGCGCCGCCCGGCCAGCACCATGCGGCACCGGCCGAAGCCGAGGTCGAGCAGCTCGTAGACGACGCGGTCGGACTGCTCGAGCAGGACGTCCTTGCCGGTGATGCCGACGTCGGCGGCGCCCGCCTCGACGTAGGTCGGGACGTCGGAGGGGCGCATCGTCACCAGCGTCATCTCCTCGGTGTGGAAGATCAAGGAGCGAGAATCCCCCCGCAGCGGCGAGGTGTCGACGCCGGCCGCGTCGAGGACGTCGAGCGTTTCGCCGAAGAGCGCGCCGCGCGGCACCGCCAGCTTCAGCGGCCCGTCGGCGCGGGCGCCGCCGCCCGCCACGCCGGCCATCAGCTCGCCGCCCTCTCGGCGCGCCTGGACTCCTCCTCCATCTGGGCGACGTGGACGCGCTCCAGATAGAGGGAGAAGCCCGCCGCGGGCAGGTCGGGACCGAACTTGGCGAGGAAGCCGTCGTAGCGGCCGCCGCCGCCGAGGATGTGGCCGAGGGCCGGGTCGTACACCTCGAAGATCGCGCCCGAGTAATAGCCGAGGTCGCGCAGCAGGCCGAGGTCGATCTGGACGCGGTCGGCGGTGCCGCGGGCGCGCAGCGCCTCGTAGGTCTCCTGCAGCCGGGTGGTGGTGCGCTCGACCAGGTCGCCGCCGATCTCGCGGGCGCGCCCGAGCACGTCGGCGCCGCCGCGCAGCTGCGAGAGGGCGACGCAGGTCTCGATCGCCGCGTCGCCGATCCCGGCCGCGGCGAGCTCCGCCTCGAGCCCGACCAGGTCGTGGGTGGCGAGCCGGCCGAGGACCCGGTCGCGCGCCTCCCCCTCGACGCCGAACTCCTCGAGCAGGCGGCGGTAGAGGTCGGCGTCGCCGAGGCCGATCACGGCGCGGTCGAGCCCGGCCGCGTCGAGCGCCGCCTCGAGCACGGCGATCACCTCGGCGGTGCCGTCGGCGTGCGGGGAGCCGATCAGCTCGATCCCGGCCTGGACGAATTCGCGCATCTCGCCCCGCTGCGGCGTGACCGCGCGGTAGGCGGAGGCGAGATAACAGAGGCGCAGCGGCTTCGGCGCGTCGACGAAGCGGCTGGAGACGAGCCGGGCGATCGGCACCGTCATGTCGGAGCGCAGGGCGAGCAGGTCGCCGTTCTCGTCGAAGAAGCGGTAGGGCGAGGCGGCCTGGGGTCGCTCGCCGCGCGAGATCACCTCGTCGTATTCGATCGCCGGGGTCGAGACCTCGCCGTAACCGGCGTCTTCGAAGACCTCGATCAGCCGGCGGTTGAGGCGGCGCAGCTCGCGCATCTCGTCGGGGAGCACGTCGCGCGTGCCGGGTGGGATCGGGTGAATCATGCGCCGGACCTTAAAGGCTGGCCGGCCGCCGCGATGTCGGTCGGTCGAGACGCGCCCTCAGTCGGTCGAGACGCGCTCGATCTTCGCGCCGAGGCCGCGCAGGCGCTCGTCGATCTGCTCATAGCCGCGGTCGATCTGGTGGATGTCGCCGATTTCCGAGCGGCCTTCGGCGGCCAGGGCGGCGATGAGGATCGCCATCCCGGCGCGGATGTCGGGGCTGGCGGCGCGCTCGCCGTGAAGCCGGCTCGGACCGCTGACGATCGCCCGATGGGGATCGCACAGCGTGATCCGAGCGCCCATCGCGACGAGTTTGTCGACGAAGAACAAGCGGTTCTCGAACATCTTCTCGAAGATCAGGACCTCGCCGTCGGCCTGGGTGGCGAGGGCGAGGGCGATCGAGGTGAGGTCGGCCGGGAAGGCGGGCCAGGGACCGTCCTCGATCTTCGGGATCGCGCCGCCGAGATCCGGTTCGATCTCCAGCTTCTGGCCCGCGGGGACGACGACGTCCTCCCCCTCGACCTCGGAGTTCAGCCCGAGGCGGCGGAACTGGCGCCGCACGTTGCGCAGGTCACGGGGGCCGGCGTCGCGGATCCGCAGCTCGCCGCCGGTCGCGGCGGCGAGCGCCATGAAGCTGCCGACTTCGATGTGGTCGGGGCAGATCGTGAACTCGGCGCCGCCGAGGGAGCGCCGGCCGTTGACGACCATCACGTTGGAGCCGACGCCTTCGACCTCGGCGCCCATCGCGGTGAGGAGGCGGGCCAGGTCCTGGACGTGCGGCTCGGAGGCGGCGTTGGAGATCGTCGTCCGGCCGGGCGTGAGCGCCGCGGCCATGAGCGCGTTCTCGGTGCCCATCACCGAGGGCTCGTCCATGAAGATCTCACAGGCGCAGAGGCCGGTCGGCGCGCTCAGCTCGATCCAGCGCGAGCCGGCGACGCGGGCGCCGAGGTCGGTGAAGGCGTCGAGGTGGGCGTCGAGGCGGCGGCGGCCGATGAAGTCGCCGCCGGGCGGCGGCATCTTGGCCGCGCCGAAGCGGGCCAGCAGCGGGCCGGCGAGGAGGAACGAGGCGCGGATCCGGCTGGAGAGCTCCTCGTCGACGACGGGGTCGGTGACGTCGGCGGCGCAGAGCTTGACGCTGTTGTCGCCGACCCACTCGACCGCGACGCCGAGGTTCGCCAGCAGGGCGATCTGGGCCTCGGTGTCGCGGATGCGCGGGACCCGGTGCAGGAGCACCTCCTCCTCGGTGAGGAGGCAGGCGGCGAGGATCGGCAGGGCGGCGTTCTTGTTACCGGCGACGGTCAGCTCGCCACAGAGCGGCACGCCCCCTTCGATGACAAATTTCTCCATGGGCGACGCAGGGTAACGGCCGGCTGCGGGCGGCCGACCTCACAAATTTTGAGGACGACCTTGCAAAGTGACGGCCGTCACTCTACGATCCAGCGCGCGAGACGTTGAGGGACGTGGCGGCAGCCACACCGAAGTCCCGGAAAGGTCGTCTCGCAAGATGCGCTTCTGGGGGTTCGCGGCGCTGCCACAGTCAAGGCAGCGACCGCGACGTGCTCGGGGTCGGGACGCGATGGGGGTCGTCGTCTCCGCCCCCGCACATCCGAATGTCAGCGTCCCCTAACAACCGCAGATCACGGGAACGCACGTTCGGTCAGCGCAATTGAAACCCGCGTTTTGCGGCCCTTTTTCGGCTCTGCTGCAAGGTCCATTGCAGAACCGCGCAGCCGTCCGAGCACCCCCGTATCGTACGAACCCATGTTCGATTGCAAGCAAACGCTAACGACGCGTCTGGCAGACGCCGTCGACCTGATGATCGATTTCGCCACGCTCGGCGAGTACGGGCTCGAGCCCGTTGGGAGAACCGCTCCGAGCTGCGAGACCCGCCATCGCCGCCCGACCCCCACTCCTTGCTCGGGGCCGCGGCGGCGAGGCGGCGATCGTCTCTTCGACCGCGTCTCCCGGCACTACAGCTTCTAGGGCCCCGGGGCGGGGCGGCCGTCCGAGGTGGCCGCGGGGGTCTCGCGACGACCCGTGGCCGGTGCGGCCGTCCGAGGTGCGTCCCGGGCGTCTCGTGGCGGCCCTGGCAGGTTGCCCGCTTGCCACGAGACGCCCGGGACGTGAGGGTTCCGGCGGAAAGGGGCACAGGGACGGGAGGAGGTGCGGGCTCCCGTCACCCTTCGTCCCGATTCGTCACGGGTCCTCATGGGTCCGGTCACATGGATCCGGGTCCCTGGGCCCTGGACGCCTGAAGAAGACGAGACGGACCGTGGCGTTCCGGGCGTCTTCGTGACGGCGACCGCACCTCCGGGCCTTCCCGGGCGGGCGGTCGGGGTCCGAGGCCCCTCCGGTCGCCTTCGCCCCGGGTCGGGAGGGTGCGTTCGTCGCTTCGGCGCCATACGGCTACACGCGACGAACGCACCGGGGCGACCGGCGCTCAGGCCCTGTGGATACCGATGTCGATGTCTTCGCGCTCGATGATCTCGCCGCCGTC
>DASZUH010000485.1:0-5998 GCA_035547715.1 Solirubrobacterales bacterium | reverse complement strand
GTCTGGGCCCTGCCTTCGAGGTAGGGGGTCACCTTGTAGGAGGTGATCGGGCTGCCGCCGGAGGCGGGGGCGGTCCAGGTGACCGTGGCCGAGGCGCCGCCCGCCGTGGCGGTCGGCGCGGCCGGGGCCGCGGGGGCGGTGGGCGCGGTCGGGGTGACCGGGTTGGACGGGCTCGAGTCGGGCCCGGACCCGCCTTCGTTGAGGGCGGTGACGACGAACGTATACGTGGTGCCCGCGGTCAGGCCGGTGACCGTCTTCGAGGTTTCACTCCCCCCCGCGGTCACGGACGTCTGCGCGGTCGCGCCGACGTACGGCGTGACCTTGTAACTGGTCGGGGCGCCACCGGTGGTCGGCGCTTTCCACGTCACCGTCGCCGAGGAGTTACCCGCCGTCGCCGACACGCCGCCGACCTGTCCCGGCCGCGCGGGCGGCGTCGCAGGCGTGTAGAGGACGTCGACCCAATAGTTGTCCGCGTGGTACTGCTTGGTCGGGATCGCCGGTTCTTTGCCGTACTGGTAGACGCCGTTGCCGCCTTCGGTGTCGGCGACGATGTGCATCGGGCCGTGTTCGAGCATCGGCTTGCCGGTCGCGGGCGGTTCGTCGAACTGCCAGGCGGTGTCGGCATAGTGTCCGTTGGGGGCGAAGTAGCTCGCCACGTAGGTCGTGTTCGCCTGGATCTGCACCGGCGAGGAGAACTTCACCTGCTGCCAACCCGTCGCCGTTTCATTGGTGAAGGTGGCCTGCGCCAGCAGTTCTCCCGAGGAGCTCCAGAGGCTGCCGACGTGGGTGCCGGTGTTGGCGGCGGCCTTGTAGAAGCGGATGCCTTCGATCTTGCCGGCGACCGTGCTGTAGAACTTCACCCCGACGTTGATCGAACCGGCGTCGCCCGCGTCGGCGACCGACGGCACTTCGGAGCCCAGCATCGAGCACGGGCAGTTGACCGTGACCGGCACGCCCGCGCTCGGCGCGCCGATGTTGCCGGAATCGTCGACCGCCCGCGCCTCGATCGTCGCCGAGGTCGAGGTGTCCACGTTCCAGGCGTAGGTCCACGAGTTGGTGCCGGTGGCCGGGTGCCACGTCTTGCCGCCGTCGGTCGACACTTCGACCGCCGCGACGACGCCGCCGCCGAGATCTTCCGCCGTCCCGCTGATCCCGATGATTTCTCCACCCTTGACCGACGTTTCCGCGGAGGGGGTCGTGACCGTCGCCTTGGGCGGCGTCTTGTCGGTCGATTCGGTCGCCGCGACCAGATTGCTCTGCAGGGTCGAGGGCTGGGCGCCCATTTCGGCGAGGAGGTTGACGGTCGCCTGCTGCATGGTCGGGTCCGGCGGGTTTTCCGACGGGTCGGTGGTGGCCTCTCCCCAGGCGTTGGTGTTGTCGAGGCCCCACGACCACTGCACGGTGCCCGCGCCGAACACCAGGGCCCCGCTCGGCGCGCGGTACAGCGACAGGCTGTGGCTGGCGACGGCGTTCGTTTCCACGTGGGTTCCGTAGTCGACGAAGATTTCGACACCGTTGACGGTGGTCGAGGAGAGCGGGATCCGTCCGGGCGGGCGGAAGCCGTTGTCGACGTCGGAGTCCCACTCGTAACCGAGCGTTCCGGTCCCCGGACTGAGGGTCAGGGTTTCGTTCGGGCCGAGCTGCGAGACGGCGGTGTTGCGCCAGAAGCGGAGCTTGGCGAAGGTGCCCGGGACCTTGATGTCGGCGGTGCCGGAGTTGACCGTGAAGTACTGGCCGGTGAGGCTGTTCGCGGGCTTGGCGGCGCCCCCCGATTTGAACCGCGCATCACTCCAGGAGGAGGTCGCGGTACCGGGCTCGGCCGGGTCGACCGCTTTGTTGAAGTGCGTCTCCTTGTAGGTGATCAGCGTCCGGTTCGGCGTGTGCGAAGCGTCCATGCTGGGACCGAACCGCGTCTTCCAGAAGACCTCGTTACCGCTGAAGAAGGCCAGGTTCACCCCGGCTTCACGTGCTTCTTCGGCCGCCGTCCGCTCGGTCGGGGTCCAGTACTCGTCGTGACCGCTCGAGATGAAGAGTTTGTGGTTGAGCAGCAGCTGCGGGTGTTCGACGATGTCGGTCTGCGCCAGGTACGTGATGTTGTAACCCTCTTTTTCGAGGAACCGCATCATCTGGTATTCGGCGTAGAACGGATCGGACTGACCGAGGTCCGTTTCGAGCGTCCCGTCGAAGGGACGGTTGTAGGAGACGGCGTAGGCCGCCTTGTAGGCTTCCGGTCGCCCTTCGGGGCAGAAGTTGGTGCAGCGGTAGAGGCTGTTGCCGCCGTAGTTGTTGTAGGCCTCCCAGGTCTCGTCGGAGGTCTTGAGGACGATCGGCGCGTGGCTTTCTTCGTTCTTGACGACGAAGAAGATCTGGCTCGTGCCCCCCGTGTCCGAACGTTCGAGCTCGGCGATGTAGAGACCGGAGACGGCGTCCTGGGGGACTTTCCACGAGGCGGAGACGCCCCAGTTGCCGCAGTCGATCAAACCGGTTTCTTCTTCGTGTTCGCATTCCGGCTGTTCCTGGGGGAGCGATGCCGTCGGCAGAATTTCGGGTTCGATCACCCGGGCCCCGTCACCGCCGTAGTAGCCGAGGCGGAGGATCCTGATCTTGTACGCCTTGGCGTTGGTCTTGATCTTGAAGGACTCGGTCTGACCGACGTTGACGCTCATCGCCGTCGCGAACCCCTGGATGCTCGGGTCGCCGGTGCCGCGGATCTGCCAGTCCTGCGGCGGGTCTCCCGGTTTGGAGTTCTCGCAGGCGACCGGGTTCGTGACCGGCACGGCGCAGGGGTTCGTGCTCCCGCCTTCCGCGGCAGCGGCGGTGGCCCCACCACCCTGCGTCAGCAAGACGAAGGCGGCGAGTAGGAGGAATGCGGACGCGAGGGCCGCGGAGATGGCGCGGCGAGAGGGGCGGGGGGCGGTCATCACCTGTAACAACGAGGTGAAGACGGTTCAAACTTGCGCAGCCGGACCTTTCCGGCGGGGGAAATTAGGACTAATGGGGCGCGCCGCGGGAGCGGCGGACGGGTCCGACGGAGGACCGGGCACGACGCGTCCTGGCGGGGTCGGGATCGCCGATCAGGTCGAGCTCGGCGAGGTAGACGAGCACCGCGTGCCCGGCCAGCTCGGGCAGGCCCACGCCCTGGCGCCCGGCGTCGGCCGCGAGCGCCGCCTCGATCCGCTCGTCGACCGGGACCTCAACCTCGGGTCGAGGTATCGGCGCTTCGCCGCCGGGCGGCGCCGCGCCCTCCTCACCCTCGCGTTTTCCCTGCACCCTGAGGAAATCCGGGATGCGCGCGGGCGGCCGGCCGCTGTTCAGTTTGCCGACGTAATAGACGAGCGCCGCGTTGATCGCGGCAGGCAGATTCGAGCCCACGCGCGATTCGAGGCCGGATTTGGCAAGGGGTCCGAGCAGCACTTTCATGACAATTGGAAAACTCGCGTACCAGCAAATTTCTCGCATCAGGGCGCGAGATTCAGTCTTTCTTCAATCTGAGAAAGCCTCCTCATGGTGACCAACCGGCAGGTTGGAAAAGGCGCCCATACCCAAAAAATGAGCCCTAAACGGACACATATCTGGGATTGACAAGTAGGAGATTCGAACTCATTCTTTTGCCCACTTCGCCTCGCCGGTAAACATCCCCCAGCGATCGAAGCCACCCAAGGTAAACCAGCAGTACCCGCATGCGGTGAGCATGCAGGAGAACCCAATGAGTACGCCGCTGACCGGCGTTGGTGGTACCGAGGAAGGCCGTCTCGTCCGACAGGCAGTACTCCGGGCGAAGCAGGGTGACGCCGAAGGAATCCACTTCCTCTACGTCCGCTTCTACGACGATGTCCTCCGCTACGTCAACTCCCTCGTGAGGGATTACCACGAGGCCGAGGACATCACCCACAACGTGTTCGCCAAGCTGATGACGGCGATCACCAAATATGAGGAACGCGCGGTCCCGTTCAACGCCTGGATCATGCGCGTCGCACGCAATGCCGCTCTCGACCACCTGCGGGCGCGGCGGGCGGTGCCGACCGAAGAGGTGCGGGTCGCCGACGCCGAGGAGGCCGACTCCGGCCTCGAACGCGGCCTCGACATCCGCGAAGCGCTCGAGGAGCTGCCCGAGGACCAGCGCGAGGTGCTGGTCCTGCGTCACGTGGTCGGCCTCAGCCCCGGTGAGATCGCCGGCGCGCTGGAGAGAACCGAGAGCTCCGTCCACGGCCTCCATCACCGTGGGCGTCGCGCCCTGCAGGGCGCACTGGAATCGCGCGACGCGGTTCCGGTGGTCGTCGGCCATTCGGCCGCGGCCTGATCATCCGGGTCTGAGCGGCGGCGCCGAGGAACGGCGTCGTCGCCCCTCAGGCCTCAACGCAGGCGCACGACCTCGGAGGGGCCGTCGCCCGGAGGGGCACCGGCCTCGAGCCTCTGCAGGCGGATCATCACGCTTTCGGCCCGCTGCCGGAAGGCGGTGAGCCGCTCGTCGAAGGGATCGGGCCTGCGCCGCCTCGAAGCGGGTGACCTCGGCGCGGGCATCGTCGCCGGAGTCGCCGGTTCCGGCACGGGAGCCGGACGGGGCGCGGCGATCCACGGCGCCGCCGCGACCTCGCTCGCGGCCCGCGCGGCGGCGGCGCCGGCGCGTTCGGCCAGGGCGGCGGCACGGCGGGCCTGCTCGGCCGCCTCGAGGCTCGCGGCGCCGATCTCCAGCGCCGCCTCTTCGGCCGTCCGCGCCGTCGCCAGGGCGACGTCGATCCGCCCTTCGAGCTCGGCGACCGTGGCGACCCCGCGCCGCGGCTCGATCCGCCAGTCGTCGGCGGTGTCGCGTTCGGTCGCGTCGTCGGCGGGGGATGCCTCCATCGCCGGCAATGTAGAGACGCCCCAGGCGGAAAAAACCGCTACTCGCACCGATAATCCACGGATGACTCCACCCGCCGCCCCCGATCCCGCCCGCGGCCTCTTCGAGACCGTGCTCGTCGCCGACGGCCGTCCGGTGCGCGCCGCGCCCCACCTCGATCGCCTCGCCGCCTCCGCCCGCGAGCTCTTCGGGCGCGACCTGCCCGCCGATCTCCCCGGCGCGATCCGCGCCGCCGCCCTGCCCTTGCAGCTCGGCCGGCTGCGGATCGACCTCCTCCCCGCGGCCAACCCTAAGGCTCCAGTCGAGACTGAGAAGCCGACCGAGAACCCGCCCACCCTGCGCTTCGAGATCAAGGCGGAGCCGATCGACCCGGCGATCTTCTTCCCCGCCCGCGCCGACGGCGCCGACGTCCGCACCGTCCGTCATCCCGAGTGGGCCGGCGCCCACAAGTGGGCCGACCGCGACTGGCTCGAGGCGCTCGAGACCCAGCTCGGCGACGTCGTCCCGGTGATCCTCACCGCGGACGACGAAGTGCTCGAGGCGGGCCGCGCCAACGTCTTCGTCGTCCGCGACGGCGCCCTCGCGACGCCGCCCGCCGATGGCCGCATCCTCCCCGGCACCGCCCGCGCGGCGACGCTCGAGCTGGCCGCCGAACTCGGCATCCCCACCGCCGAGCGCCCCCTCCACCTCACCGACCTCCGGACGGCCGACGACCTCTTCCTCACCTCCTCACTGCGCGGCATCCGCCCCGTACGGAGCCTCGACGGCGTGCCGCTCGAACGGTCCGACCCGGTGGTCGAGCGCCTGGCGCATGCCCTCCGCGCCCGCTGGCTGGGCGAAGGGACCGACGAGCTCCGCCAGATGTAAGACGCGAGCGCCTTGTTTCAGGTCGGCGAGCCGGGTCGCGGGCATCTCGCGACGACTCCCGGGCGGGGCGGCCGTCCGAGATGCGTCCCGGGCGTCTCGTGGCGGCCCTGGCAGGTTGCCCGCTTGCCACGAGACGCCCGGGACGTGGGGGTTCCGTGGGGAAGCGGGCACAGGGACGGGAAGAGGTGCGGGCTTCCGTCACGGTCCCGCCCGGTTCGTCACGGGTCCGCATGGCTTCGGTCACATGGAAAGGGGCGCCCGAGGGGCGCGGTCGACCTAACCGGCGCCATG
>DASZUH010000484.1:0-11131 GCA_035547715.1 Solirubrobacterales bacterium | reverse complement strand
CCGCCCCCGAACCCCAGGTCCCGCCCCGATACCCGACGTGGAATCAACCCATCAGCCGCGGCCGCGGAGGGCGGTGATCGCGAGGCTGACGGCGAGCTTGGCGCCGATGCCCAGGTAGACGGCCGCGTCCAGAAGGGGGTTCGATTCCGGCGCGTCGAAGCGGCGGTAGAAGCGGCCCATGCCGCGGTGGAAGGCGATCTCCTGCCTCGGCGCGCGACGGCGGGCGCTCGAGCCGCCCTTCACGTGCAGCGCCACGGCGCGGGGTTCGTAAAAGACCTTCCAGCCCGCGTCCCAGAAGCGGTGGCACCAGTCGAGGTCCTCCATGTAGAGCCAGTAGCCCTCGTCGAGGAGGCCGACCTGGGCGACCGCCGCGGCCCGGCAGAGCATGAAGGCGCCGTTGACCGCGTCGACCTCGCCCGGCTCGTCGTCGCCGAGGTGCGTCGCCCGGTACTGCGAGAGCGAGGCGCCCGCGCCCGCGCCGCGCCCGACCCCGGTGAAGTGGGCGAGCGCCGCGAGCGGGGTGGGGAAGGAGCGCTTGGCGGCGTGGTCGAGCTCACCGTTCTCGCGCACCAGCTTCGCCCCGACCATCCCGACCCGAGGGTCGGCGGCCAGCCGCGCCAGGCAGGTGTCGAGCGTCCCCGCGTACACCTCGGTGTCGGGGTTCAGCAGCAGCACCGCGTCGGCCCGGCTCTCCCGCAGGACCAGGTTGTTGGCGGCGGAGAAGCCGATGTTGCCGCGGCGCTCGAGACGGAACTCGGGGAACTCGCGGGCGACCATGTCCGGCGTCCCGTCGGGGCTGCCGCTGTCGACGACCGTCACCCGCATCGTCGCGGTGCGCGACGGGTGTGCCCGCAGGCTCTCCAGGCAGCGACGCAGGAGCCCTTCAGCCCCGTGGCTGACGATCACTACCTCGAGTTCGGACAACGCTAGTAGGCGCCTTCGCCGCGCATGATCGCCCGCGGCGTGCGGATCAGGATCTGCAGGTCGGTCAGCAGCGAGAGGTTGTCGAGGTAGTCGCGCTCCATCGCCAGGCGCTCCTCGAAGGTGAGGTCGCCGCGCCCGTACACCTGCATCGGCCCGGTCAGCCCGGGCTTGATCGCCAGCCGGCCGCGCTGGCGCTCGTCGTAGAGGGCGACGACCGCCTCCTCCTCGGGCCGCGGGCCGACCAGCGACATCTCCCCACGCAGCACGTTGATCAGCTGCGGCAGCTCGTCGATCGAGGTCCGCCGCAAGAACTTCCCGACCCGCGTCACGCGCGGGTCGTCGGGGATCTTGAAGGCGGGCTCGTCGAGCTTCGAGAGGTCGATCAGCTCACCGAGCCGCTCCTCCGCGTCGGCCACCATCGTGCGGAACTTCAGCATCGTGAAGGGCTCGCCGTCCTTGCCCGCCCGCCTCTGGCGGAAGAAGATCGGCAGGCCGGAGTCGACCAGGATCGCCAGCGAGGCGAGCAGGAGGATCGGCGAGACGAGGATCAGCAGCAGGCCGGAGACGATCACGTCCATCGCCCGCTTCATCGCCTGGGTCGAGCGCGGCGGGTCGGAGAAGCGGAAGTCGAGCACCGGCAGCTCGGCGAGGCGGTTCAGCTCGATCCCCGGACCGAGCAGCCCGTAGTGCTGGGGCAGGAAGGTAAGCGCCAGGCCGAGCTCCTTGCACTCCTCGATCAGGTGCTCGGCGGCGGGCTCCGACATCTGCTGTTCGGTGACGACGACGCGCTCGATGCCGGCGACCGCGGCGACCTCGGAGATGTCGGCGGGCGTGCCGAGGCGGGGCAGCTCGGCCGAGTCCCCGTCGGCCTGCGAGGAGAGATAGCCGACCAGGTGCAGGCGCGTCTCCGGGTGGGTGACGACGCGGCGGGCGACGGTGTCGACCGCGGCGGGCGCCCCGACGACGATGCCGAGCGCCATCGGCGTCGCCCGGTGCCAGACCCAGCGCAGGACGCCGCGCAGGACGAAGCTGCCGACCAGGGTGCCGACCCCGAGCGCGATCGCGCTCTTCGGCGAGAGCGGGCCGACCGGGCTGATCGCCAGCAGCGCGTCGAGGACCAGCGTCCCCAGCACCGTCGCCGAGACCAGCGCCGGCACCTCGTCGAGGGTGCTGTGGCGGATGCGCCGGTGGTCGTGGTCGTAGAGCCCGTGGAGCTTCACCACGATGATCCAGCTGGGGCTGAAGAGGACCGCCCAGAAGAGGTCGGCGACGTCGGTCGAGGAGGTCGCCGCGGTGACCGCGCAGAGGGCGATGATCAGCGCCGTCCAGTCGCCCAGCGCGAGCAGCCGCCGCAGCAGCGCGCCGCGCCGGCGCGAGCCCTCGGGCCCGCTCAGCCCCAACCGGTCGGCGGCCGTGATCGAGATGGCCGGGCGCCTTTCACCCGCCGCCGAGCGCTGCTCGGCGGCGATCTTCTCTGTGTCCGGCGTCTGGGTCATTCGTTACAGCCTTCAAACCCTTCTGAGAGACAAGTTTCGAGTGGATTGAGGCGTTTTGCTTCTTCGATGTCTGCCTGGGCGGCTTCATTCTGCCCCGCCTTGTGCTCCGTGCGCGCCCGCAAGTAGTACAGGCTCCAGTTACGGTCCTCGCGGTCGATCGCCTGCCCGAACCGGTGGACCGCTTCCGCGTATTCCCCGTTGGCTTCCGCCAACAGGCCCAATTGGCGGTACGGCGTCGCCGCCCAGGGCTCGATCGAGCGCGCCGTCTTGGCGTGGTTCACGGCGCTTTCGAATTCACCGGCTTCGATCGCATCGGTCGACTGGTGGATCTCGCGGTCGACCAGCAGCGGGCCGATCAGCGCCAGCATCGTCAGCCAGGCGACCGCGAGGCCGACCACGGCGATGCTGAAGCGACGCGGCGGATCGCCTTCCGGGTCGACCCCTTCGCGCGCCCGCGCCGTCGCCCCGGCGCGCCAGATCTGGCTGCAGCGCGCGGCGACCAGCGCCGCGGTCGCCATGAAGAAGACCGAGCCGACGACGGCGATCTGCCAGAACCAGTCGAAGGCCGCGCCCAGCGCGAAGGCGAAGCTGACGCTGAGGAGGACCCCGTAGAGCTCCCGTTGGCGGCCGCTTGCCGCGCGCCAGGTCCAGGTCCCGACCCCGAGCAGGAAGAGGACCATCGCCAGGATCAGGACGCCGCCGAGGATGCCGAGCTCGGCCAGCGGCTGCAGGTAGAGCGAGTGCGCGTCTTTGACCGGCATGTCGAGCGGCCGGTGTTCGTTCCAGGAGAACTGGTAGGTCCCGGCGCCTTTGCCGAGCAGCGGTTCTTCGCCGAACGCCTTCAGCGCGACTTCCCAGAACTGGACGCGGCCGCCGCTCGAGACCTGGCTGAGGTGTTCGCCCGGTTTGGCCGAGACGCCGAGGTCGGAGCTCGAGAACTTGTTCCAGGCCTTGCCGCCGACCGCGATCCCGAGCACGACGACGATGACGAGTGCGGCGATGCCGATGCCGCGCAGGACGCGCGGGTCGCGCGAGATCGCCAGCGCGCGGGTGACCGGGGCAGGGCGATCGCGCTCGGCGCGGCGGAGCGCCCAGAAGAGGAGCAGCGCGAGGGCGGAGCCGGCGAGGATCAGGAGCAGCGTGATCAGGCCCTGTTCGACGAGGAGGCCGGATTCTTCGACGTTGTTGGCGATCGGGTTGTGGGCGGCGACGTAGAGGACCGCGGGGATCGCGCCGATCACGCCGGAGAGGCCGGTCGCGAGCATCCAGAGACGGTCCGTGCTGAGCGCCAGGAGGAGCACGCCGGAGACGACCAGCACGAGGATCCCGCCGCGCGAGTAGGTCAGGTAGAGCGCCAGGAAGATCGGTGGGATCGCGGCGGCCGCGAACCAGCGCAGCCAGGGCACCAGCGAGCGCCGCGTCATCCACGACAGCATCAGCGTCGCCATCGCACAGAAAAGCCCGATCGCGTTCCAGTAGCTGATCGGGTATTTGAGGCGTGAGCCGTTGGTTTTTTCCGTGGAGAGGTCGAAAACGTGCGGCAGCAGGCGGCTCGCCAGCGACAGCAAGATCACGCCCGTCAGGGCGATCGCGATGCCTTCACCGAAACGTTGGCGCCTCTGGTCGGTTTGGGCCAGGAGGAACGCGGCAAGGAATACCCCGAGGTACACCAGCACGCGGTCGGCCTCGGCCACGCTCAACTCGACAGAACCGGACCACAGAGATGAGATTGCAGACCAAATCGCAAAACCGAGGATCAACCCGCTCGCCCAGTAGAACGGCTTCGCCAGGATCGCCCGACCGGCGGCTCCGAGCACCAGAAAGCCCACCACGACCAGCCAGACGACCAATCCGGCCACGTGGCGATCGCTCAGTTCGTAGCCGCCTCCGGCCAGCGCGAGGCCCCCGATCAGGGCCACCGGAGCGAGGAACGCCGCCGATTCCTCTAACCTTGCGCGGAATGCAAGGTGCCCCCCGCCGCTCGGCCCGCTCCTTCTTCGTGCTTCCGCTAGTGCTTGCTCTGCTGGCATTCGTCGCGCTTCCTGCTTTGGCTCAGGCCGAACCTGGGACTGTCTACGAAACCGAACCCACGAACGAATTCAAGGTTCCGAACACCGAAAAGAATCCGTCGAAGCCTAAGCACAAGAGCAGCGCCACCCCGGGCCAGACGAGTGAAGCGAAGGCTCATGCCTCCGAAAACGCCGGAGGCGGCGGTACGTCGCCCGAAGAAGAATCGGAAGGCGGCGGAAAGGAAAAGTCGCAGGCCGGCGGCGTCACCGGTGGCCCGAGTGAAGGCGGCGGCAACAAGCCGGGCGGAGGCGAAGGCTCGAAGTCGTCCGGCAACGGCGGCGGAACCAAGGACCGCCTCGGCGGATCCGAGAAGGTTTCCGGTGGCGGTAACAACGTCGCCGGAAAGCCCGTCAGTCAGAGCACCAGCAGTGGCTCGTCCCCGGTCGTGCCGATCCTGATCGCGGTCGTCGTCCTCGCGGCGATCTCGATCGGCGTCGTGCTCTACCGCCAGCGCAAATCGGGCGGCCAAGGCCCGGACCGTCGCGTCTCCTCGCCCAACGCGAGTTAGACCGCAAACAGCCATGGAGGGATCGATGCTTCAAGTCACCAGGAAGACGCGCGCGCTCACGGCCGTTCTGGTCGCGGTCGTCGCGCTCGGCGCCTTCGCCGCGTCCGCCGCGGCGCTGCCCGCCAAGTTCTTCGGCGTCGTGCCGCAGTCGACGCTGACCCAGGAACAGTTCAACACCCTGAAGAAGGGCAACGTCAAGTCGATGCGGGTGGCGTTCATCTGGGCCGGCGTGCAGCCGAAGCGGGGCACCTTCGAATGGGGCAGCACCGACGAAGAGGTCGAACGGGCCGCGAAAGCCGGGATCGAATTGCTGCCGTTCCTGGTCGGCTCGCCGACCTGGGCGGTCCCGAACAGGACCGTGCCGGGCACCGGCGGCGCGCTCGCGCCCGCCCACCTGCCCGCGACCGGCACCTCGGCCACGGCCTGGAGCACGTTCCTGAAAGCCGCTGTCGCCCGCTACGGCACCGGCGGCACCTTCTGGACCGAACATCCGCTGGTTCCGCAGGTGCCGATCAAGGTCTGGCAGATCTGGAACGAGCCGAACTTCAAGTACTTCGTCGCCAAGCCGAACCCGAAGGAATACGGGCAGCTGGTGAAGATCTCCTCGGCGGCGGTCAAATCGGTCGACCCGGAAGCCCAGGTGATCCTCGCCGGCCTCTTCGCCAAGCCCGCCGGCGCCCGGCACCTGAACGCGAGCGGCAAGCTCGTCTTCGGCACCAGCCCGAACTACTACGGCTCCTACTTCCTCGAACAGATGTACAAGACCAATCCGGGGATCAGGTCGAGGTTCCAGGGCGTCGCGCTGCACCCCTACGTGGCGCGCTACCGCCAGCTGGTGCCGGAGATCGAAGAAGTCCGCGGCGTCCTCGCCAAAGCCGGCGACGGCAGCAAGAGCCTCTGGATCACCGAGCTCGGTTGGAGCTCGGAACCGCCGCAGGGCCCGAGCAACGTCTTCGCCGTCGGCCAGTCCGGCCAGGCGCGCGAACTGAAAGGCGCCTTCACCCTGCTCGGTCAGGACAAGGCGAAATTCCGGCTCGCCCACGTCTACTGGTTCTCGGTCGACGACGCGCCCGAAACGTGCAACTTCTGCAACGGCTCCGGGCTCTTCAAGAAAGGCTTCGTGCCGAAGAAGTCCTGGACCGAATTCGTGAAGTTCACCGGCGGCACCCCGTAGCGGCCGGGCCCGTTGGTGGGCCAAAAACTTGCCTATAGGGCAAGTTTTCGGCCCACCAACATAGGTGCGTAAGATCGATGGGTTGGCGCCTGACTCGAAAAGCACCACCGGATCTGACCCGCTGGCGCCGTTCTCGGCGGCCACGCGGCGCTGGTTCGAAGCCTCCTTCGCGGGGCCGACGCCCGCGCAGGCGGGCGGCTGGGAGGCGATCTCCGGCGGCGAGAACGCGCTGATCTGCGCGCCGACCGGGTCGGGCAAGACGCTCGCCTCGTTCCTCTGGGGGATCGACAAGCTGGCGCGGGAGCCGCAGCTCGGCGTCGGCGTGAAGCTGGTCTACATCTCGCCGCTGAAAGCGCTCTCCTACGACATCGAGCGCAACCTGCGGGCGCCGCTGCGCGGGATCGGCGCCGCCCAGTTGGCGGTCGGCCTGCGGACCGGCGACACCTCGCAGAAAGACCGCCGGGCGATGGCCAAGACGCCGCCCGACATCCTGATCACGACCCCCGAGTCGCTCTACCTGATGATGAGCAGCTCGGTGCGGGAGATCCTCACCGGGGTCGAGGCGGTGATCGTCGACGAGATCCACGCCGTCGCCCAGACCAAGCGCGGCAGCCACCTGGCGTTGACGTTGGAGCGTCTGGACCACATGGTCCGCACCGAGGGCGGCCGCGAGGAGGGGATCCAGCGGATCGGGCTGTCGGCGACGCAGCGGCCCTTGGAGCGGATCGCCCAGTTCCTCGTCGGCCCCAGGCGCGAGTGCAGGATCGTCGACGCGGGGACCCGCAAAGACCTCGACATCGAGATCGTCGTCCCGGTCGAGGACATGGCCGACCCCGGCGCGCCCGCCTACCCGTCCGAGGACGGGACCGCGCAGCCGTCGGAAATCGAGCCGAGCGCCCACGTCCGCTCGATCTGGCCGGCGATCTACCCGGAGCTGCTGCGCCTGGTCCAGGCCCACACCTCGACGATCGTCTTCGTCAACAACCGGCGCGCCGCCGAGCGCCTCGCCAAGCGCCTCAACGAGCTCGCCAACGGCGAAGGCGAAGGGGAGCTGCCGGCGACCGAGCACGGCGGCCACGACGAGGCCGCCCGCGCCCGCCGCGCCGACACCGGTGAGCCGCTCACGCCGGTCGAGATCGCCCGCGCCCACCACGGCTCGCTCTCCCACGAGGAGCGCACCCTGGTCGAGGAGATGCTGAAGTCGGGCGAGCTCCCTTGCCTCGTCGCCACCTCCTCGCTCGAGCTCGGCATCGACATGGGGGCCGTCGACCTCGTCATCCAGGTCGAGTCGCCGAAGTCGGTCACCCGCGGCCTGCAGCGGATCGGCCGCGCCGGGCACGGCATCGGCGAGACCTCGAAAGGGCGGATCTTCCCCAAATACCGCGGCGACCTGCTCGAGTGCGCCGTGGTCGCGCGGCGCATGCGCGAGGGGGAGATCGAGGAGACGCAGATCCCGCAGAACCCGCTCGACGTGCTCGCCCAGCACCTGGTCTCGATGGCGGCGCTCGACGAGTGGAAGGTCGACGACGTCGAGCGGGTCGTGGTCGCGACCGAGTCCTTCCACGACCTCTCCCGCGAGCAGCTCGAGAACGTCCTCGACATGCTCGACGGCCGCTATCCGTCGGACCGCTTCGCCGAGCTGCGCCCGCGGATCGTCTGGGACCGGATGGAGGGGACGATCCACGGTCGCAAAGGCGCCCGCCAGCTGGTCGTCACCAACGCCGGCACGATCCCCGACCGCGGCCTCTACGGCGTCCACCTGCCCGACGGCCGGCGGGTCGGCGAGCTCGACGAGGAGATGGTCTACGAGGCGCGCGCCGGGCAGACGTTCCTGCTCGGCGCCTCGACCTGGCGGATCGAGGAAATCACCCGCGACCGGGTGATCGTCACGCCCGCCCCCGGCGCCCCCGGCGCGGTGCCGTTCTGGCGCGGCGACGGGATCGGCCGGCCGGCGGAGCTCGGCCGCGCGATCGGCGCCTTCGCCCGCGAGGCGGTCTCGCGCGAGCCCGCCGAGCTGGCCGCCGAGTACGACCTCGACGCGCGCGCCGCCAACAACCTCGTCACCTATCTGCGCGAACAGCAGGATGCGACCCGGGTCGTCCCCTCCGACGAGACGATCGTGGGCGAGCGCTTCCGCGACGAGATCGGCGACTGGCGCCTGTGCGTGCTCTCGCCCTACGGCGGTCGCGTCCACGCCGCCTGGGGGCTGGCGCTCGCCGCCAAGATCCGCAATGAGCGCGACCTCGAGGCCGACGCGATCTGGTCCGACGACGGCATCGTCATCCACCTCCCCGACGCCGACGAGCCGCCGCCCGCCGACCTCGTGCTGGTCGACCCGGAGGAGCTCGAAGACCTGGTCGTCGGCGAGCTCTCCGGCTCGGCCCTGTTCGGCGCCCGCTTCCGCGAGAACGCCTCGCGCTCGCTCTTGATCCCGCGCGCCTACCCGGGCAAACGCACGCCGCTCTGGCAGCAGCGGCTCAAATCGCAGTCGCTGCTCGAAGTGGCGCGCGATTTCCCCCGCTTCCCGGTCGTGCTCGAGACCTACCGCGAGTGCCTGCAGGACGTGCTCGACCTCCCGGCGCTCACCGATCTGCTCGAACGGCTGCACGCGCGCTCGCTCTCGCTGGTCGAGGTGGAGACGCCGACCGCCTCGCCCTTCGCCTCCTCGCTCCTCTTCGACTACGTCGCCACCTATATGTACGAGGGCGACACGCCGAACGCCGAGCGGCGGGCGGCGGCGCTGGCGCTCGACCGCGACCTCTTGCGCGAGCTGCTCGGCCAGGAGGAGCTGCGCGAGCTGATCGACCCGGAGGCGCTGGAGGAGGTCGAAGCGCAGCTCCAGCACCGCACCGAGGCGGGGCAGGCGGGCGACCGCGACGCGCTCCAGCAGATCCTCCGCAACATCGGCGACCTGACCACCACGGAGGCGGCCGGGCGCGTCTCCGTCGGCTACTCGGCGCAGTCGATGCTGGAGAAGCTGGCTGGGGAGCGGCGGATCGCCAAGGTGCGGATCGCCGGGGAGGAGCGCTGGATCGCCGCCGAGGACGCCGGGCTCTACCGCGACGCGCTCGGCGTGCCGCCGCCGCCCGGGCTGCCGGAGACCTTCCTCGAGGACCACCCCGACGCGATGCGCGCGCTCGTGCGTCGCTACGCCCGCACCCACGGCCCCTTCCCGACCGGCCGGCTGATGCAGCGCTACGGGGTCGACCCGGGGCCGGCGCTGCGCGAGCTGGAGAACGAAGGCGCGCTGGTGCGCGGCGAGCTGTTGCCGGGCGGGACCGAGCGCGAGTGGTGCGACTCCGACGTCCTGCGGCGGGTGCGGCGCGCCTCGCTCGCGCGCCTGCGCAAGGAGGTCGAGGCGGCCGACCGGACCGAGCTCGCCCGCTTCCTGCCGAGCTGGCAGAACGTCGACGCGTTCCGCAAGGCGGGCGCCGGGCCGGACCGCCTGCGCGAGGCGCTGGTGCCGCTGCAGGGCGTCGCGCTGACGCCGAAGGTGTGGGAGACCGACGTGCTGCCGCGCCGGCTCGGCGCCTACTCGCCGAACTGGCTCGACCAGCTCTGCACCAGCGGCGAGCTGATCTGGATCGGGGCGGGATCGCTCGGGCGGAGCGACGGCCGCGTCGCGCTCTACTTCCGCGAGGACGTCCGCCTCGCCGGGCCGCCGCCCGCCAACGGCAAGCTCGAGATCCCGCAGGACGAGGTCGTCGAGGCGATCCGCGAGCGGCTCGCCGCCGGGCCGTCGTTCTGGATCGACCTCGTCGCCGACCTCCAGCACCCGGCGGAGGAGATCCACAACGCGCTCTGGGACCTCGCCTGGGCGGGCGAGGTGACCAACGACGCCTTCGCGCCGCTGCGGGCGCCGCGCCTGCGCGCCGTGCCGCAGACCGAACGGGCGGGGCGGCGGTTCGCGCGGCGGCGCTCGAACACCGGCGCCGCGGTGCAGGGACGCTGGTCGCTGACCGCGCCGATCTTCGCCGGCGCGCCGGGCCCGGGGGCGCGGCTACGCGCCCAGGCCGAGCTGATGATGGAGCGCTACGGCATCGTCACCCGCGAGACGGTGCTCGCCGAGGGCGTCCCCGGCGGCTTCTCGACGCTGTACTCGGAGCTTGGCAACCTGGAGCTGCTGGGGACGGCGCGGCGCGGCTACTTCGTCGAGGGCCTCGGCGGCGCCCAGTTCGCGCTCCCCGGGGCGGTCGAGCGCCTCCGCTCACTGCCCGAAGCGCGTGGCGACTACCTGGTGCTGGCGGCGACCGACCCGGCGAATCCCTACGGCGCCTCGCTGCCCTGGCCGAAACTCGAGGGCGGCCGGCGCCCCGGCCGCACCCCGGGGTCCTACCTGCTGCTGCGCGACGGCGAGCCCGAGGTCTTCGTCGAGCGCGGCGGCCGCGGCCTGCTCCGTCTGCGCCCGATGGAGGAGGCCGAGCTCGGCGACGCGATGCGCGCCCTCGCCGAGGCCGTGACCGCGGGCCACCTGCCGAAACTGGCGGTCGAGAAACTCGACGGCGAGGCCGTGATCGGCTCCGGCCACGAGGAGGCCCTGATCGGCGCCGGCTTCAGCCGCGGCCCCCGCAAACTCACCGCAGCCCCCGCATGAGTCTGCATTTACCCCCGCAGAGCGGGGGTAAATGCAGACGGCCGATGGGCAGTGTGTCCGCCTTGCAACATTTAAGCCACGGCCCGTTGCCATAATCGACAAGGGTGGCTGACACGACGGAGCAGAGCGCGCCTAGCGCGGTCGAGCTGCTGAGGAGCGTCCCGCTCTTCGCGGATCTCGAGGAGGGAGAGCTGGAGCGCTTCTCCCACGTCGCCGTGCCGCGAAGCTTCCCGGCCGGGACGCGGGTCTTCCACGAGGGCGACAACTCCGACGCCTGCTACATCGTCAGCGAGGGCAGCTTCCGCGTCACCCGCGAACATTCCGACGGTCGGGCGATCACGCTGGCGACGCTCGGGCCGGGGGAG
>DASZUH010000483.1:0-1751 GCA_035547715.1 Solirubrobacterales bacterium | reverse complement strand
TCGCCGGTGCGGGTGTCGACCTTGATCGTCTCGCCCTCCTCGATGAAGAGCGGGACCTGGACGACCGCGCCGGACTCGAGCGTCGCGGGCTTGTTGCCGCCGCCCGAGGCCGTGTCGCCTTTCAGGCCCGGGTCGGTCTGCGTCACCTTCATCTCGACCGAGGCGGGCACCGTCACGTCGCTCGGCTGTTCGTCGACGAACAGCACCTCGACCTCCGAGTTCGGCAGCACCCACTGCATCGAGTCGCCGAGCACCGCCGAGGGGATTTCGATCTGGTCGTAATCACGGTTGTCCATGAAGACGACCGAGTCGCCCGAGTCGTAGAGGTACTGCATCTTTTTCGATTCGGTGCGCACGGAGCGGAACTTCTCCCCGGCCCGGAAGGTCCGGTCGATCACGGCCCCGTCCTCGATGCGGCGAAGTTTGGTGCGCACGAAGGCGCCGCCCTTGCCCGGCTTGACGTGCTGGAACTCGATGATCTTCCAGATCTTGCCGTCCATCTCGATGTGCGAGCCGTTGCGGAATTGGTTGGTCGAAACAGTCATTGGCCCGGACTCTAGCGACGGGGCGTGAGCACGCGGCGGACGAGGCGCGGGGCGAGGATCCGCAGGTAGGCGGCGAGCGCGTAAGGGCGCGGGACGTAGCGCTCGAACCTGCCGCCGGGACCGACCTCATAGATCGCCGCGGCGACCTTCTCGGGGGTCGAGAGGATCAGGCGGGTTGCGGCGTTGGCGCGCAGCTCGGCCTGTGGGAAGCCCTCGGTGGGGACGAAGCCGGGCAGCACCATGCCGACGTGGACGCCGTGCGCCGCCTCCTCCAGGGCGAGCGCGTCGGTCCAGCCGATCAGGGCGAACTTGCTCGCCGAGTAGGCGCCCGAGCCGGCGCGGCTGACGCGGCCGGCGGTGCTGGCGACGTTGACGACCGCGCTCGGGGCAGAGCGGCGGAGCAGCGGCAGGAGCGCCTCGGTGAGGCGGACGACCGCGTCGAAGTTCAGCTCCATGTGGCGGTGGACGTTGGCCCAGCCGGTCTCGCCGAAGGTCCCTCGCCAGGCGGCGCCGGCGTTGTTGACGAGGAGGTCGAGGCGGCCGTGGTGCCCCTCGACGTGGGCCCGCACCGCCTCGGGGGCGTCGTCGTCGGTCAGGTCGACGGCGAGCCAGGTGGCGGGACACGGCAGCGAGGCGGCCAGCTCGGCGAGGCGCTCGCCGCGGCGGGCGACGAGGACCAGCTCGGTGCCCGGGTCGCGGGCGAGGCGACGCGCGGTGGCGGCGCCGATCCCGCTCGAGGCGCCGGTCACGACCGCGACCTTCGGCTGCGAGGACATCGGCCCAACCTACGTCAGGAGGCCCCGCATTTGTAGAGGGTCCCGTCGCCTTCGACCCCGGAGACCTTCGTGCACGACCTGACGACGGTGTCGATCGCCGCTTCCGAGCCGGTGCGGGTGTCGCCGCCGGGGCCACCGCCACCGAAGCCGGCGCCCGCGCCACCGAGCCCGCCGGTGTAGATCCAGCGGATCGCGCCGGATTCGATCCGGCCTTCGAGCCATGCGGCGCCGACCGAGGACTCTTTGCCCGAGAAGCCGCCGATCCCGGCCACTTCGGCACCGTCTTCGATGATCGCGGCGGCCGCGCCGGACTGGCTGTCGATGGCGATCGTCCCGCCGCCGTGGCTTTCGGTGTACTCGAGGACGGAGCCGAGGTCTTCGCCGCCGAACATCCCGCCCGGCCCGCCGCCGCTCGTGCCGCCGGCCATCG
>DASZUH010000482.1:0-4193 GCA_035547715.1 Solirubrobacterales bacterium | reverse complement strand
ACCGCGGGCGAAGACCCGCTGATCCGCACCGTCGTCACCGACGACGGCTCCGGCGGCATGCTGCCGTTCGTCACCACGCAGGGCATGCCGGTCACCGCCTGGGCGACGGCGCGCCTCTCGGCGGTGATCGAAGAAGGCTGGCCGCAGGCGCCGAAGGACGACGTGAAGCTGCTCGCCGAGGCACTGGTCCGCCTCGCGATCTCCTACATCACCAACCCGTCAGGGCCGCCCGACGCGACCGCCGCCTCGGTCGCCGAGCTGCTCGGCCCGTTCATCGACCGCGCCCTCGGCACGGCTTGATCGCCGTCCTCTCCGATACCCACATGCCGAAGGGCGGGCGGGCGCTGCCCGCGCGCGCCGTCGAGCTGCTCGGCCAGGCCGAGGCGGTGCTCCACGCCGGGGACTTCTTCACGGTCGCGACGCTGCGCCAGATCGAGGCGCTCTGCCCGGGCCCGCTCTACGCGGTGCACGGCAACGTCGACGAAGGCGAGCTGCGGGCGGCCCTGCCGGCGACGCTCGAAGTCGAGCTCGGCGGGGCGCGGATCGCGATGATCCACGACGCTGGCCCGTCGCGGGCCCGGCCGGCCCGGATGCGCCGCCGCTTCCCGGATGCCGACGCGGTCGTCTTCGGCCACAGCCACCTGCCGCTGCACGAAGAGGAGGATGGCTTCCAGATCTTCAACCCGGGCAGCCCGACCGAGCGCCGGCGCGCGCCCCGCCACTCGATGGGCCTGCTGCGGGTCGAGGCGGGTCGTCCCGCCTTCGAGCACGTCTGGCTCTAGTCGTCGGCGGGCGCGACGAGCTCGTGCTGGTAGGCGTAGGCGACCGCCTGAGCGCGATCACGGGCGCCGATCTTGGCGAAGAGGTGGTTGACGTGGCTCTTCACGGTGGCGCCGCTGACCACCAGACGGTCGGCGATCTCCCCGTTGGAGAGCCCGGCCGCGATCAGCTCGAGCACCTCGGCCTCGCGCGGCGTCAGGCCGTCGGGCAGCTCGTCGCCGTCGGGGCAGGGAGGGGGCGCCGGGTCGCCCCGCCGCACCGCCGCGATCAGCTGTCGCTGCACCGCCGGATCGATCGCCGCCTCGCCCGCCGCGACCCGTTCGACCGCGCCGCGGATCTGCTCGGCGCCGGCGTCCTTGGTGAGGTAGCCGCGGGCGCCCGCCTGCAGCGCCTGGACGACGGTCTCGTCGTCGGCGTAGGTGGTCAGCGCGACGACGCCGATCCGCGGGTGGGTCTCGGCCAGCCGGCGGGTCGCCTCGATCCCGTCGAGGCGCGGCATCCGCAGGTCCATCAGCACCACGTCGGGGCGCTCGGCGGCGATCAGAGCCAGCGCCTCCTCGCCGTCGGCGGCGGCGCCGACCGGCTCGATCCCGTCGATCAGTCCCAGCATCAGGGTGAGGCCCTCGCGGACGACGCGCTGGTCGTCGGCGACGATCACCCGCAGCGGCGCCTCGCGGCCCGCCACCCCGCCCGCGTCGGCGGCGCTCACGCCGGCACCCAGAGCTCGACCCGGAAGCCGTCCTCGGTCGGCCCGGCCAGCAGGCGCCCACCGATCAGCTCGGCCCGCTCGCGCATCCCGCTGACGCCGTAGCCCGCGCCGGTCCCGGCCAGCGCCGCCGGCTGCGGCACCCGCGGCTCGGCGCCGTCGCCGGCCGAGTCGGTGACGATCAGTTGCACGCCGTCGGGGTCGTACTCGAGCCGGATCTCCACCCGCTCGGCCTCCTCGGCGTGCTTGCGCACGTTGGTGAGCGCCTCCTGCGCGGTGCGGAAGACGGCGAGCGCCGCTTCGGAGGGAAGCCGGCGCTGCTCGCCGCTGATCTCGAGCGTGCAGTCGATGCCGCTCGCCCGCATGTCGTCGAGCAGCTCCTCCAGCTTGTCCGGTCCCGGCACCATGTCGCCGCGCAGCGCTTTGATCGCCGCGCGCGCCTCGTCAAGGCCCGCCGCCGCGTGCCGGTGCGCCCGCCCGATCGCGGCGATCACGTCGGCGTCGACGTCGCGGTCGAGAGCCAGCAGCCGCGCCCCCTCGAGCTCCACCGAGAGCGCCGAGAGCGAGTGGGCGAGGACGTCGTGCAGCTCGCGCGCGATCCGCCCGCGCTCGTCGAATGCCGCCGCTTCGTTGCGCGCCAGCCGCGTCCGCTCCTCCTCGTCGAGCAGTTCCTGCGCCTGGATCTGGTGGTTCTCGCTCAGCCGCACCAGGTTGCCGATCACGAACATGAAGACGTAGGCGATCGCCGTCCAGCAGAAGACGAGGAGGCGTTCGCTGCTGGTCGCGAGGACGGCGATCTCGACGATCGCGATGATCGGGATGATCGCCGCAAGCGCCAGCCGCCGCGGCAGCCGGATCACCGCCGAGGCGACCGCCGCGTAGGTGCCGAGCACCGCCGTCCCCGACGGCTGCACCATCATCAGTGCGATCGAGGCGTAGCCGAGCAGGCTGATGAAGACGAACTCGGCGCGGTCGTCCTGGGGGTCGAAGATCAGCTCGATCAAGATCAGCGCCACCAGCGTGCCGCCGCCGAGCAGCGTCGCCAGGCCTTCGCCGTGGAGCGCCGGGGTCGGCGTGCCGATCAGGCCCGAGATCAAGATCAGGACCATCGAGATGACCGGCCAGACCCGGATCCGCATCGGGATCGTGCCGTCGGGGCGCAGCCGGTTGCGCAGCAACATGATCCCGTGTGGGCGGTCCGGTTCGCCGTCAGGCCGGAAGATCTGCATGTACGTAGGTTAGGAGCCGGGCGCGGTGCTGTCATGGGCGCCGGGGTTGAGCCCGCCGCAGCCGTCTCCACCCACGGGTTGAGCCGCGAATTCGGCGCCCGAGCCGATGCGCGGCGCCGCCCCACGCCGTAGCTTGCGACGCATGGAAACGGCGATACGAGTCAACGGGTTGCGGCGCTCCTTCGGCGACGTCGAGGCGGTGGCCGGGGTCGACCTGGAGGTCGGCCACGGCGAGATCTTCGCCTTCCTCGGGCCGAACGGGGCGGGGAAGACGACGACGATCGAGATCCTCGAGGGGTTCGGCGCGCGCGACGCGGGGGAGGTCGAGGTCCTCGGCGTCGATCCCGCCCGCGCGACGTCCGAGTGGCGCCAACGGGTCGGCATCGTGATGCAGGAGTCGCCCGGCGAGCAGGAGCTGACGGTGCGCGAGGTGATGGAGCTCTACGCGGGGCTCTATCGCCGCCCGCGCGGGGTCGGGGAGACGCTCGACCTGGTCGGGCTCGACGACGAGGCGGCGGCGAAGATCGCCTCGCTCCTCTCCGGCGGGCAGCGGCGCCGGCTCGACGTCGCGCTGGCGCTGATCGGCGACCCCGAGCTGATCTTCCTCGACGAGCCGACCACCGGCTTCGACCCGGCGGCGCGCCGCGACGCCTGGGCGATGCTCGACGGCCTGCGCGACCTCGGCAAGACGATCTTCCTCACCACCCACTACATGGAGGAGGCGGAGCGGCTCGCCGACCGCATCGCGGTGATCGCCGGCGGGCGGATCATCGACGAGGGGACCCCGGCGACGATCGGCCACCGCGATCTCGCCGCCTCGGAGATCATCTTCACCCTGCCCGCGGGGCTGGGCGAGGACGACCTCCCCGACGACCTGCGGGCGCTGGTGCAGCCGGCGCGCCGCGACGGGCGGATCGAACTGCACAGCGCGGCGCCGCTCGCCGACCTCGGCCGACTCGGCTCCTGGGCCGAGGGGCGCGGGGTGGAGGTCGGCGAGCTCGAGGTCCACCGTCCGACCCTCGAGGACGTCTACCTACGACTCACCGCACCGACGAAAGAAGAGGTCGCCTGATGGATCTGGTCCTGCACGTCACCCACTTCCAGTTGCGCGCCTTCCTCCGCAACCGGCGCGCGCGGATGCTGACGCTGGTCATCCCGCTGATCCTGCTGTGCCTGCTCGCGGGGGTCTTCCACGGCGGCGAAACGACGGTCAGCGGGGTGAAGATCGACTATCGCCAGTTCTTCGTGCCGAGCGTGATCGTCTTCTCGCTGACGCTCTCGACGCTGGCGATGCTGGTCGGCTCGATCGTCCAGCAGCGTGAGCTCGGCATCCTCAAGCGGCGCCGGGCGACCCCGATGCCCGCCTGGGCGATCATCCTCAGCCAGTCGCTGACCGTGGTCCTGATGGCGATCGGGACGGTGCTGCTGCTCCTGATCGTCGGCGCGATCGCCTTCGGCGTCCACTTCCCGGTGAAGGG
>DASZUH010000481.1:0-3649 GCA_035547715.1 Solirubrobacterales bacterium | reverse complement strand
GGAACGGCACCAGGACCGCCGGGCGGCCGGCCGCGGTGAACTCGAAGATCGAGCCGCCGGAGCGCCCGAGGACCAGGTCCGACGCGGCGAGCACGTCGCCGAGGTTCGGCTCGTACTCGATCAGCTCGTAGCCCTCCTTATATGGAGCGGCGTCGAGCCGCTCGCGCAGCGCCGCGTGGTCGCGCGTCCCCGAGAGGTGGAGCACCCGGAAGTCGCGGCCCTCGCGCTCGGCGAACGCCTCGACCGCGGCGAAGTTGACCGAGCGCGCGCCCTGGCTCCCTCCCACGACCAAGAGAACCCGCTCCTGCGGCCCGATCCCGAAGCGCGCCCGCGCCCCGTCACGATCCGCGGCGAGCACCGCCTTCGGCACCGGCCGCCCCGTCACCACGTACCTGTCGCCGGTGCGGCCCTCGATCGGGAACGCCAGGCAGACCCGCCGCGCGCGCCCGGCCAGCAGCCGGTTCGCCAGGCCGAGGTGGGAATCGGCCTCGGTCAACACCAGCGGCGTGCCGGTCAGCACCGCCGCCAGGCCGGCCGGGCCGGCGACGAATCCTCCGCCACCAAGGACGACGTCGGCGCGCCGCCGACGCAGCGCCGAGCGCGCCGCGCGGACGGCGCCGATCGCCTCGAACCCCGCCCGCGCCGCCCGCAGGGGGTTGCGCCGGTCGATCCCCCGCACGCGGAGGAAGTCGACCTCGTAGCCGGCGGCGGGCACCAGCTCGGCCTCCATCTTGTCGCGGGTGCCGAGGAAGCTGACCTCGGCGCCACGCTCACGTAGCGCGGCGGCGACCGCCATGGCGGGCACCACGTGCCCCGCGGTTCCCCCCGCCGCCACCACCACTCTTGGCCCTTCTGGCACCGCCGGCACCGCTCCTTTCACGCGCGGGCGAGCGCCCGCCATCAATCATCTGCAGTTTGCTTGACCGGGGCCCGGAACGGCCGCCCGAGCCTCTTCCATCCCGGCCCTTGGCCGCGCTCGCGGTCCCGCCGCGGGCGACGTTGAGGATCAGCCCGACCGCGAACAGGCAGCTGAGCAGCGCCGAGTTCCCGTAGGAGATGAAGGGCAGCGGCACGCCGGTCAGCGGCGCCAGGCCCATCACCGCGAAGAGGTTGATCATCGCCGTGATCAGGATCATCGAGGTCAGCCCGGCGACGAGGATCTTGCCGTAGTTGTCCTTCGCCTTCTGGGCGATCCGCAATCCGGCGAAGCCGAAGGTGCCGAAGAGGCCGACGACGCCGAGGATCCCGACCAGGCCGAGCTCCTCGCCGATCACCGCCGAGATCATGTCGGTGTGCGCCTCGGGCAGGTAGAACGCCTTCTGCACGCCGTTGCCGATCCCGACCCCGAAGAGGCCGCCCGAGCCGAGCGCGATCTTCGCCTGCGCCGCCTGGAAGCCGGCGCCTTCGGTGTCGTTGGCCGGGTGGAGGAAGCTGGTCAGGCGCGCCATCCGGTAGGGCTCGACGAGCGTCAGCAGGAGCAGGAGGACGCCGATCGCGAGGGCGATCTTGCCGAGGTCCCGCGGGGCGACGCCGGCGGCGATCAGGGTCGCGCCGACGGCCAGCGCGACGACCATCGTCGTCCCCATGTCGGGCTGCAGCATGATCAGCAGGCAGGCGGCACCGGTCATCAGCAGGATCGGCATGAAGCCCTGGATCGAGCGCACCCGCTTCGGTTCGCGGGCGAGCATGTCGGCGGCGTAGAGGACGAGGGCGACCTTGGCCAGCTCCGACGGCTGGATCTGGAAGGAGCCGGTGCCGATCCAGCGGCTCGCTCCGTTGACACTCTGCCCGGCGCCGAGGACGACGACGAGCAGGAAGATCGAAGCGCCCAGCAGGAGCGGCGTCGCGCGGCGGATCGCAACCAGGCCGTGGCGCGCGGTGAAGTGCATGATCACGAGGCCGATCGCGCCGACGATCAGCGTGCGTTGCAGGTAGTAGGCCGAGTCGGCGAGGCCGCCGTTCTGCAGGACCTGGGTGGTCGAGGAGGCGGAGAAGACCATCACCGCGCCGAAGGCGAGCAGGCAGAGGGTCGCCGTCAGCAGCAGGTTGTACTCGGTCGAGACGGTGGCGCGACGGGCCTTCGACCTGCCCTTCTTCTTCGCCTTGGCGGGGCGCGCCCGGCCGAGCGCGACGTCGAGGGCGCTCACGCGCTCGCCGCCTCGAGCGCGGCGACGATCTGGCGGAAGCGCTCGCCGCGGGCCTCGAAGTTGGGGAAGGCGTCGAAGCTGGCGCAGGCCGGCGAGAGCAGCACGACCTCGCCGGGGGCGGCGGCCGCGGCGGCGGTGCGGACGGCGTCCTCGAGGTCGGCGACGCGGCGGATCGGGACGCCGGCGTCGGCGAGCGGGGCGAGCTCGGCCTCGATCCGCGCGGCGGTGTCGCCGAGCAGGTAGACGGCGGCGGCGCGCTCGGCCAGCGGCGCGAGGAGCGGGGCGAACGGCTCGCCCTTCTCGCTGCCACCGAGGATCGCGTGGACGCCGCGGTCGAAGCTGCCGATGCCGACCGCGGCCGAGGCGACGTTGGTCGCCTTGGAGTCGTTGACGAAGCGGACGCCAGCGATCTCGGCGACCGGCTCGAGCCGGTGCGGCACGCCGGCGAAGCTGCGCAGGCCGGCGCGGACCGCGTCGGGGTCGATGCCCAGCGTCAGCGCCGCGGCGGCCGCCGCCATCGCGTTCTCGACGTTGTGCTCGCCGGGGATCCCGAGCTCGGCGGTGGCGAGCAGCGGTTCGCCGTCCCAGAAGATCGTCCCCCCCGCGGCCGCGACCTCGCAGTCGGGGGAGGCGCCGCGGCAGAACTCGATTCGGCGCGCGCAGCCGCCGAGGTCGACGCCCGCCAGTTCGGGGTCGTCGCCGTTCCAGACCGCGACGTCGTCGTTGCCCTGGTTGGCGAAGATCCGCAGCTTCGCGTCGAGGTAGGCGGGCAGGCTGCCGTGGCGGTCGAGGTGATCGGGGGCGAGGTTGAGGAAGACGGCGCCCTCGGGGCTGAAGAGGCTGGTGTCCTCGAGCTGGAAGCTGGAGGCCTCGCAGACGATCGTCGCCTCGGGGTCGACCTCGCCGACGAGCCCGGCGACCGGGACGCCGACGTTGCCCGCGACCGCGACCGGCTCGCCGGCGCTGCGGAAGATGTGGCCGAGGAGCTCCACCGTGGTGGTCTTGCCGTTGGTGCCGGTGACGGCGAGGAAGCGGTTGGGGAGCGCCCGCCAGGCGAGCTCGAGCTCACCGATGACCTCGATCCCGCGCGCCGGCGCGGCCGCGATCACCGGCGCCTCCCGGGGAACCCCAGGGCTCTTGACGACCGTGTGCGTGCCCTCGAGCTGTGCCAGACCATCCGTATCCAGGACAACTTCGACGCCCCACCCCGAAAGCCCTTCCGCGCCGTCGGGATGGGCGGAATCGACCGCCCGGACGCGCTCGCCGCGGGCGGCGAGGAGGCGGGCGGCGGCCTGCCCGGAGCGGGCGAGCCCGACGACCAGGAACGGACCGCGCGGCAGCGGCGGCCGCACTTCCTTGGGCGGGATCAGCGTCATAACCGGTCAATTCGCCCCGCGTCCCGCCTCACCTGCGGCCGAGGCGGACCGCCGCCGGAACCGGTCATCCGCGTCCGGCCCGACGGCGGTCGGTTCCGCCTCGGATATGCGCTTTCGGCCCCCTTG
>DASZUH010000480.1:0-3925 GCA_035547715.1 Solirubrobacterales bacterium | reverse complement strand
GTCGGCCAGACGGCGATCAGGGCGCCGATCAGGGCGATGATCCCGCCGATCCACATCCACATCACCAGCGGGTTGATGATCACCTTGAAGGTCGCGGCGTTGCCGTCTTTGAGGTACTGGCGGGCGATCTGCGCCGCCGCTTTCAGCTGCAGCGTTTCGATTTCGTGCGAGACCCGCGGCTGCACCGCCGGGTGACTTTGGGCGAAGACCATCAACGCGTTCAGGTCTTTGCACTGTTTCGGCGTTCCCGGCCCCGCTTTGACGCACTGTTCGAAGCCTTTGTCGGCGCGCGCCATCTGGTCCTGCACCGGGGTCACGTTCGGTGCCACGGTCACCCAGATGTCACGCAGAGGACCCGTCTTCAGGCCGACCTCGGTGGTCGCCTCGCCGCTGAAGTAGTCGGAGATCTGGCCGCTCGCGGCGGCGCCGGTCGCGCGGAAGAAGCGACGGCTCGTGCGCAGATCGGTGAGGAACTTGCCGTCTTGTTTGACTTCGACTTCGGCGCCGAAGGTGAACTTCTCGCTATCGACCTGGACGTACGGGCGCTTGTAGGTGAATTCGCGACCGTCGACGACCCGGGTTTCGCCCGGCTTCATCACCACGTTTTCGTTGGTCTGGAAGCTCGACGAGGCGGCGATCCCGATCAGCAGCGTGGCCACGCCGATGTGGGCGATGTAGCCGCCGTAGCGACGCCGGTTGCGGGCGGTGACCGCGACGAGGGCGCCGGCGAACGAGCCGCCCGAGGTCTTCTGCCGTGCGTGGGCGCCGTTGTAGAACTCCTGGAGCACGCCCGCGATGGCGAAGGCGGCGAGGGTGAAGAGGGCCAGCGCCCAGGGATGGCTCGCGGCGTCGGTGAAGGCCCAGAGGACGACCAGCGTCAGCAGCGAGACGGCGATCGGGATGCGGAAGACGCGCCTGGCCGAGGCCCAGGTGACACGCCGCCAGGCCAGCAGCGGCCCGATCCCGGTGAAGAGCACGAGCAGGATCGCCAGCGGCGTCGTGTACTTGTCGAACCAGGGCGCCGCGAGCGAGCTCTTGTGGCCGGTGAAGAGTTCGGAGATCAGCGGGAAGAAGGTTCCCCAGGCGATCACGATCGTCATCCCGACCAGCAACAGGTTGTTGATCAGGAAGACCGACTCTCGTGACGCCAACGAGTCGATCCGCTTCTCCGACTTCAGGTTGTCGAGGCGTGAGACCAGAAGGGCGGTCGAGCCGATCACGACGATCCCGATCACGACGAGCAGGTACGGGCCGACGGTGTCGTTGCCGAACGCGTGGATCGACTCGAGCACGCCGGAGCGGACCAGGAAGGTGCCGAGCAGGCACATCGAGAAGGTGGCGACGATCAGCGTCGCGTTCCACACCTTCAGCATGCTGCGTTTTTCCTGCACCATGATCGAGTGCAGGAAGGCGGTGCCGAGGAGCCACGGCATCAGCGCCGCGTTCTCCACCGGGTCCCAGGCCCAGTAGCCGCCCCAGCCGAGCTCGCTGTAGGACCAGCGCGCGCCGAGCAGCAGGCCGAAGCCGAGGAAGGTCCAGGCGATCAGCGCGAAGCGGCGGGTCGCGCGCAGCCATTCGGAGTCGACCCGGCGAGTGATCAGGGCGCCGATCGCGAAGGCGAAGGGGACGGTCCAGGCGACGTACCCCGAGTAGAGCATCGGCGGGTGGATCATCATGCTCGGGTGCTGGAGGAGCGGGTTCAGCCCGATCCCGTCCTGCGGCGCCGGGTTCAGCGTTTTGAACGGGTTGACGTCCGGCGCGAAGAGCATCAGCCCGATGAAGAAGGCGCCGAGCGCCATCATCACCGCGGTCGCCCAGGGGACGATCTCGCGCAGCTTGTGGCGGGTCGCGTAGAGGGCGAGCGAGGCGCAGACGGAGAGCACGAACGCCCAGAGCAAGAGCGAGCCTTCCTGGCTCGACCACATCGCCGCCAGCTTGTAGAACATCGGCGTCTCGTTCGAGGAGTGTTCGGCGACGATGTTGAGCGAGAAGTCGTTGGTCGCGAAGCTGACCTCGATGATCACGATGCACGCGAGGAGCAGGAAGAAGAGCGCGTAGACGCCGCGCCGGGCGAGGGTGACGCGGCCGTCGTCGTGGCGCCAGACGACCGCGGTCACCGCGGAGGCGGCGGCGGCGAAGAAGGCAAGCCCGAGAAGGACTTTGCCGACGTCAGCCATTACTGCCGGCGGATTCGCTGCTGCTGGCGGTTTCGCTGGCGTTGGTCGTGAACTTCGACGGGCACTTGGTGATCAGCGATTCCGGTTCGCCGATGAAGGTCCCGCTCGCCTCGCGCTTGCCGGTGAGGATGATCTCGCGGCCGCCGCGGAACGGATCCGGGACGACGCCCGTGTAGCTGACCGGCATGGTCTCGGCGCTGCCCGTGCGGTCCTTGACTTCGAAATCGATCGTTTCGCCGTGGTGCTTGATCGACCCGGGGACGACCTTCGCGTTCATCTCGAAGTTCTGGCCCGGCGAGGCGCTGAGGATTTCGGAGGGTTCCGCCGTGGAGCTCGAGGCGTTGAAGCTGACGTAGATCAGGGCGACCGCAAGGAGTACCGCGACGGACAGGGCGACGCCCAACCGAATCTTTCGCTTGCGTGACGGATCCACTGCGTCCCCAAGTATCGCAAGCCCGGGCGATCGACACATCAAGGGCTGCTAAAAATCCGCCTATACCGCATGACAAGCGAGATCCCGCGTCCGAAAAACCGGTTCTGCCGATCACCGGGGCGAGCAGCGGCATCGGTGCCGCGACAGCGCGCATGGCCGCCGATCGGTACCGCCTGGTACTCGCGGCGCGGCGGCGGTAGGCGCTCAAGGATCTGGCGGCCCGGCTCGGCGGCCCCGAGGCGGCGATCGCGGTCACCCGCGACGTCACCGAGTGGGACCAGGTGGACGCCCTGGCGGCGCGCGCCGGCGGAGTTCGGCCGCATCGACGCGGTCTTCGCCAACGCCGGCTTCGGCGCCACCGGGCGGCACCCCCTCCCCGGCTCCCTCTACTCGGCGACCAAGTTCGCGGCGATGGCGATCGCGAAGCGCTGCGCCAGGAGCTCCGCCAGGTCGACGACAACGACCGCATCAAGGTGACCCTGGTCGAGCCGGGCATCACCGACACCGAATTCTTCGACGACAAACCGGCCGAGTGGGTGCTGCGCGACGACGACATCGCCGCCGAGGTCTGCACGCGCTGACCGCCCCTCCCAGGGTCGAGATCAACGAGATCCTGATCCGCCCCACGGCGCAACGGGGGTAGGTGGTCGTTCCGCGGCCCGCGTCGGGCCGGGGATGAGGTTCGGGGGCGGCCGTCCGAGTTGCGTCCCGGGAGGGTTCCGTGGGGAAGGGGGGCACAGGGACGGGAGGAACTCCACGCTCCCGTCACCCTTCTGCCCGATTCGTCACGGATCCTCATGGCTTCCGTCACCTGGACCCGCCCACGGGAGGGCGCGGTCGACCTAGCCAGCGCCATGGGTGGGTTAGGTCGACCGCGTGATCGGGATCGCCGAGGAGGACGGGACGGACCGTGACGTTCCTGGCGTCTTCGTGACGGCATTCGCACCTCCGGGCCTTCCCGGGCGGGCCGCCGGCGCCACCTTTGACCGACGGACGGTCCGTCACCGTTCCTCATGCCTTCGGTCACTCTCGCCCCGGCTCGGGAGGGTGCGTTCGTCGCTTGACCACCATGGGCGTACAAGCGACGAACGCACCGGGGCGAGGTATGAGGAAGTGGGGAGGGACCGTGACGGTGCGGGCGTCTTCGTGACGAACCTGCGCCTTCCTCACGGAACCTGCGCCCGTGGCGTCCCGACACTCATCCCACGGGACGCCCGGACCCTCCTCCTCTCCCCACGGACCCGGCCGTCCCGGCCACGGCCACAACCTGCCAGGGCCGTGGACGGGGCGGCCGGGCGCAACTCGGACGGCCGCC
>DASZUH010000479.1:0-2806 GCA_035547715.1 Solirubrobacterales bacterium | reverse complement strand
GCCGACTGCTGCAGCCCGAGGACCAGCAGGCCCATCCCGGCGCAGGCGAGGACCGTGCCCCTGTAGTCGATCTTCCCCGGGTGCCGGCTTTCCGCCGGCTGCGCCCGCCAGGTGAGGAAGAGGGCGATGATCGCGACCGGCACGTTGATCCAGAAGATCGAGCGCCAGGTCCACTCGGTGAGGAAGCCGCCGGCGATCGGGCCGACCGAGGTGAGGCCGCCGGCGATGCCGAAGAAGATCGCCATCGCGCGGCCGCGCTCGTTGACCGGGAAGGCGTCGAGGACGATCGCCAGCGCCGCCGGGAACATGATCGCGGCGCCCGCGCCCTGGACGATGCGGAAGACGATCAGCCAGGCCTCGGCGCCGGAGCCGGTCGGGGTGGCGCCGCAGAGGGCGGAGGAGACGGCGAAGACGATCACGCCGATGATCACCATGCGCCGGTGGCCGGCGATGTCGGCGAGGCGCCCGCCGAAGGCGAAGAGGGCCGAGAGCGAGAGCAGGTAGCCGTTGATGATCCACTGCGACCCGGTGGTCGAGAGGTGGACGTCGCCCTGGATCGTCGGCAGCGAGATGGCGACGATCGTCTGGTCGATGAAGGTCATCGAGACGGCGAAGATCATCGCCGCGAGAATGAGTTTCGAGTTTTTGGCGGTGCTTTCGTCCATTGCTCTGAAGGTTCAGGGGGCCGGCGCGGATTCCTTCGCCTTATCGGTTCTGTAGGCTGCCGACTTGATGCCAACCATCTTCTGGATCGGCTGCGGCTTCGCCGCCCTCTTCTGCGTCCTCGGCTCGCTTTTCGGCGCCCGCTCGCAGAGCTCCACCTTCTTCGGCGGCGCCGCGATCGGGCTGATGTCCGGCTTCATGCTGGCCTTCCCGCTGATCGCGATCGGCCTCGCCAGCTCCTGACGACGTGGCCGACGTCCCGAACGTCAGGCTCAGCGACGGCACCGAGATCCCGCAGGTCGGCTTCGGCGTCTTCCAGGTGCCGCCGGACGAGACCCAGCGCGCGGTCGAGGACGCGCTCGCGGCGGGCTACCGGCACATCGACACCGCCGCCGCCTACCGCAACGAGCGCGGCGTCGCCGCCGGGATCGCCGCCTCCGGCGTGCCCCGCGCCGAGATCTTCATCACGACCAAGCTCTGGAACACCGAGCAGGGCTTCGACTCGACCCTCGCCGCCTTCGACCGGTCGATCGAAGCGCTCGACACCGAGCAGGTCGATCTCTACCTGATCCACTGGCCGGTCCCGGCCCGCGATCTCTACCTCGATACCTGGCGCGCCTTCGAACGGATCCACGCCGAGGGCGGCGCCCGCACGATCGGCGTCTCCAACTTCCGCATCCCGGACCTCGAACGCCTGGCGCGCGAGGCGGAGACGCAGCCGACCGTCAACCAGATCGAGCTCCATCCGCTGCTCCAGCAGGCGGAGCTGCGCGCCTGGCACGCCGAGCACGGTGTCGCGACCGAGGCCTGGAGCCCGCTTGCCCAGGGCGAGGTGCTGAAGGACGACACGCTGGTGACGATCGCCGCCCATCGCGAACGGACCGTCGCCCAGGTGATCCTGCGCTGGCACCTGCAGCTCGGCAACGTGGTGATCCCGAAGTCGGTCACCCCGGCGCGCGTCCGCGAGAACCTCGACATCTTCGACTTCGAGCTCTCCGAAGACGACCTGGCGGCGATCGCCCGACTCGATGCCGGCCACCGGACCGGGCCGGACCCCGCGAGCTTCGGCGCTTCGTAGGACGAACGCGGTAGCCGCGGCGGCCTTCCTGGTCGGCGGCTCCCTGTTCGCGCTCGGCGCCGTCCTGGCCCAGGCCTACATCGGCGGCCCACGCCTCGCCGCGGTCGTCTACGCCGTCGGCGGCGTCTTCTTCTCGACCGGCGGCTACTCCTCGGTCCTGCTGGCGATCAACGCCCCGCACCGGCGCCGCGGGGGCGGGTGGGCGGCGGCGCCGTGGCGCTGGTGGGCGCGGCAGCCGACCAACTTCGATTACCTGGCGGCGGTCTCGCTCTTCGTCGGCACGCTGGTCTTCGCCGTCAACCTCCTCGACTCGCTGCTCGGCGAACTGACCCCGACCCAGCAGGACCGCCTGGTCTGGAACCCGGACATCATCGGCTGCCTGCTCTTCCTGATCTCCGGTCACCTGGCGATGATCGACATCTGCGGGACCTGGTTCCCCTGGACGCAGGGGAAACGCTTCCGCGGCGAGAACCTCGGCTGGTGGATCGTCTTCGTCAACCAGTTCGGCTCGGTCCTCTTCATGGTCTCCGCCGTCGCCTCCTACGTCCGCGCCGACGGCGACATGATCGCCGTCGGCATCGCCAACTGGGGCACCCTGACCGGCGCCCTCTGCTTCGCCGTCGCCGGGGCGATGCAGTTCTACGAGGTGCCGGACGGCACTTAGGTGGTTGATCCACGGCCGTTGCGCCCGTCCGAGTTGCGTCCCGGGCGTCTCGTGGCGGCCCTGGCAGGTTGCCCGCTTGCCACGAGACGCCCGGGACGTGGGGGTTCCGTGGGGAAGGGGTCACAGGGACGGGAGGAACTCCGGGCTCCCGTCACGGTCCTGCCCGGTTCGTCACGGATCCTCATGGCTTCCGTCACCTGGACCCGCCCCCGGGAGGGCGCGGTCGACCTGACCGGCGCCATGGGTGGGTCAGGTCGACCGCGTGGCCGAGATCGCCGAGGAAGACGGGACGGATCGTGACGTTCCGGGCGTCTTCGTGACGGCATTCGCACCTCCACGCCTTCCCGGGCTGGCGGTCGGGTCCGGAACCCCTCCGGTCGGGGGGGGGGGGGGGGTGGGGG
>DASZUH010000478.1:0-10001 GCA_035547715.1 Solirubrobacterales bacterium | reverse complement strand
CTTTTCGGCCCGTCGACGGCGAGCCCTACGCGGCGACGGGCTCCTTCGCTGGCGCGGCCTGGGCCTGCGCGGCGACCTCGGCGGCGAAGCCGAGGCGCTCGGCGTACTCGCGGGCCTGCATGCGGGAGATGACCATCCGCTGGATCTCGGCCGTGCCCTCGAAGAGCTGGTAGATCTTGGCGTCGCGGAACCACTTCTCGAGCGGGTGCTCGGTGTCCCAGGCGGCGGGGCCGACCAGGTCCATCAGCGTCGTCGTCGCCCACATCGTCACGTCGCCCGCCTTCAGCTTCGACATCGAGCCCTGGCCGCCGGTCATCGGCCGCCCGTTCCGTCCCATCCAGGAGGCCCGCTGGACCAGCAGGCGCGCCGCCTCGATCTCGGTGGCGACGTCGGCCAGCGTCTGCTGCACGCGCTGGGCACCGAGCAGCGGCACACCGCCTTCTTCGCGACCGTAGAGGTATTCGAGGGTCCACTCGTAGGCGGCCTGGGCAATGCCGAGCGCCGAGGCGCCGACGATCGGCCGGGTCACCTCGAAGGTCGCCAGCGCGTCGGCGCCGGCGCGCGATTTCTGCCCGCTGCGGCCGCGCTCGAGCTTGCGCTCCAGCTTCTCGTCGCCGCCGAGCAACTGGTCGCCGGGGATGCGGCAGTCCTCGAGCACGACCTCGGCCGTGTGCGAGGCGCGGATCCCGAGCTTCGACTCCTTCTTGCCCTGCGCCAGCCCCGGCGTCCCTTTCTGGACGACGAAGGAGGCCTGGCCGCGGGTGCCGAGCGTCGGGTCGACGGTGGCGACGACGACGGTGACGTCGGCGATGCCGCCGTTGGTGATGAAGACCTTGGTGCCGTTGAGGACCCATTCGTCGCCGTCGCGGACGGCGGTCGTCTTCAGGCTCTTGACGTCGGAGCCCGCCTGCGGCTCGGTCACCGCGTAGGCGCCCAGCTTCACCGTCTCGGCGTCGCCGAAGCACTCGGGGACCCAGCGCATGATCTGCTCGGGCGTGCCGGAGGAGGCGACGCCGGCGGCGGCGAGGCCGGAGCCCGAGATCGCCAGCGCGATCCCGGCGCAGCCCCAGTGGAACTGCTCGGCCATGATCGGCTGCATCTGCCCCTCGGGGTCTTCGGCGGCGCGCTGCATGCCCTCGAGCCCGCCGAAGCCCTGCCTGCGCGCCTCCTTGATGACCTCCCACGGGGTCGACTCCTCCCGGTCATGCCTGGGCGCGGCGGGCCGGATCACCTCTTCGGCGAAGCGGCGGCATTCCGCCTGATAGCTGAGCTGGTCGTCGGTCAGTCCGAAATCCATGGTGCGCCTCCCTGGGGCGGTTGATTGACTGGTCAGTCAGCCAGCCGCCCCAAAGAGTACCCGACCGGTCGGGTGCGCGCCGCGCCTGGCACCGCCTGTACGGTTGACGCCGGTGAGCGCCGACCGACCGATCAACGCCGACGTCACGCCGCCGGAGCAGGGTCCGGAGCAGGTCGCCGAGCCGAAAACCGTCCAGGCGATACCCGGGCGGGACCGAAAAGAGGCGACGGACGCCCCGGAAACCGCCGAGGAGCCGCCCGCGGAAACCGCCGGCGCGGACGAGCCGCCCCCCGCCCCGCGGCGCCGGCGCCACTCGCCGATCCCCGGGCCGATCAAACTGGTCGCGGTCCTCGTCGTCGTCGCGATCGGCTTCATCGTCCTGGCGATCGTCGGTGGCAGCGGCTCGAAGAAGGGCGGTGGGAGCGCGGCGCCGGCGCCCGCGGCGACGACCACCGCCGCAGGCGACTCGACCTCCCCCGAATCGTCGGCCGAATCGGGATCCGAAGGCGCCGGCGGCGGCCAGACCGCGACCGCCGAAGAACTCGGCTACCCCGCCTTCGCGACCAGCAACACGACCCGGATCGGCGGTCCCGACCCGGTCGCCGACGCCGCCGCCACGGCGCTCGCCGTCTTTCCCTCGACCAACGAAAAGCAGCGCCCGGTCGCCGTCGCCCTCGCCTCCACCGAAGACTGGGCCGGGGCGCTGGCCGCCGGCGTCCTGATGGCCGAACCGATCCGCGCGCCGCTCCTCTTCGGCGAAGCCGAAGGCGTGCCCGCCGCGACCGCGAGCGCCCTCGAAGCCCTGCAGCCGCGCGGCGGCGCGGCCTCGGGCGGCGACGCGGTCCTGGCGATCGGCGACGTCGCCGTGCCGCACGGGATGAGCGCCGCCAAGGTGAAGGCCGGCGACGCCGCCTCGGAGGCCGCCGCGATCGCCCGCCTGCGCGACCGCCTCGCGGGCCACAAGCCGGACGCGATCGTCCTCGCCTCCAGCACCGAACCGGCCTACGCCGCGCCCGCCGCCGCCTACGCGGCCCGCTCCGGCGACCCCATCCTCTTCACCGAAGCGGAAACCCTCTCGCAGCCGACCGTCGCCGAGCTCCGCCGCGACGAAGGCGTGCCGGTCTTCGCGCTCGGCCCCACCTCGGCGATCTCCGGCGAGGTCCTCAAGGAAGTCGAAGAACTCGGCGCCAAGGTGACCCGGATCAGCGGCTCGAACCCGGTCCAGTCGGCGATCTCCTTCGCCCGCTACGAAGGCAAGAAGTTCGGCTGGCACGTCTCCGATCCCGGCCACGGCTTCGTCCTCGGCCGCTCCGACGCGCCGCTCGAAGCGGCCGCGGCGGCGCCGCTCTCGGCCTCCGGCACCTGGGGGCCGTTGCTGCTCACGGACTCCGCCGATACGCTGCCGTCCGAATTGCGCGGCTACTTCCTCGACGTCAAGCCCGGTTACACGACCGACCCGACCAGGGCCTTCTACAACCACGTCTGGATCATCGGGGACACCGGGCAGATCAGCGTCGAACAACAGGCGGAAGTCAACGAAATCGCCGAATTGGCGAAGATCGGGAACGAGGAATGAGCGAGGCGGAGAACCCAGAGCTGCTCGGCGGGCACCAGGGCATCACGGTCGAGGACATCCGTGCCCTCGCCGGCCCGGCGACCCCCCACTTCTCGCTGCAGATCCGCAACCGGATCAGGCGGCTGATCGAGCCATTCCCGCCCGGCGACCCGGTGCGACTCGAAGGCGAACGGCAGATCGCCCGCCTCGAGAAGATCTCCGCGGGCAGCGGCGAGTCCCGCCACACGCTCGGAATCGAGCACTAGAGGGCCCGGTGAAGCGCCTGGCCCCCGGTGTCTGGCGCCTGAAGGAGTTCCCGGGGGCGTGGATCAACGTCTACCTCGCCGAGGACGTGCTGATCGACGCGGGACGCAGATGGGACCGGCGGCGGATCTTCGCCGAGCTCGACGGGATCGAGATCTCGGCCCTGGCCCTGACCCACGTCCATCCCGACCACCAGGGCTGCGCCAGGTGGGTCTGCGAGGCAAGGGAGGTGCCGCTCGCCTGCCACGGCGACGACGTCGACGCGATGGAGGGCCGTCGTTCGGTCGGCTCGGGCGCGGCGCTGGTGCCGCGGATCTACGACCGGCTCTGGACCGGCCCGCCGCACAAGGTCGACCGGGTGCTGAGCGAGGGCGACGAGGTGGCCGGCTTCCGCGTCGTCCACGCGCCCGGCCACGCGCGCGGCGAGGTGATCTTCTTCCGTGACTCCGACCGGGTGGCGATCTGCGGCGACGTGGTCCGCAACCTCAGCTACCTCACCGGCCGCCCCGGCGTCCTCGAGCCGCCCGACCAGATGACCTACGACCCGGCCGAGAACCGCCGCTCGATCCGCAGGCTGGCGGCGCTCGAGCCCTCGCTGATCCTCCCCGGCCACGGCCCGGCGATCACCGACCTGGCCGAATTCGGCCGCTTCGTCGCCGCCCTGCCCGTGGACTGAGCCCGGGCCCGGCGCTACGATCGCCGCATGGACACGCCACTTGCACCCGAGACCGGAGTCGACAAGCCCGAGCAGGCGCGCGAACTCGCGATCCAGCGCCTCAAGCTGAAGCAGGATTTCAAGGGCGTCCTCGCCGGCGGCCTGCTCGCGGTGGTCATCGTCGTGGTCATCTGGGCGCTCGGCGAAGGCGGCTACTTCTGGCCGATGTGGGTGATGCTCGGCGTCGCGATCGGGATCGTCGTCCAGGGCTGGAAGGCCTACGGCCCCGGCAACCGGATCACCGAGGCGGACGTGCAGAAGGAGATGAACCGCGGCGGCTAGGCCGACGCCGGGCCGAAGGCGTCGATGATGCGGTTCTGGAACTCGCCCAGCTCTTCCGGCGAGATGAAGTAGGTCGGCGGCGTGAGGAAGAGGCCGTCGGCGCGTTCGGCGGTCGCTTCGACGCGATCCCGGACCTTGTCGAGCGGGCCGGCGGCGCAGTAGGTCTCGACCATCGCGTCGGGGATCGCCGCCGGGACACCGACCAGGTCGCCGCGGCGGAAGGCGTCGGCGGCCTCGTTCGCCGCGTCGAGGAAGCCGTGCATCTCCCAGATCGGCGCGTAGGTCTTCACCGTCGCGTAGAAGGAGATCGTGCGACGCGCCAGGTCGAGGGCCCGCCCCTCGTCGTCGTCGATCGCACAGCAGACCGTCGGTAGGTAGTCGAAATCGGCGCGCTCGCGGTTCGAGCGCCACAGGCCGCCTTCGAAGCCGGGCCGGACGACCTCGTCGATCCAGCGCAGGCTCTGGATCGGGTGGCCGATCAGGCCATCGGCGACGTCGCCCGCCATCCGGCACATCCCCGCCTGCATCGCGGCCGCGTAGACCGGCGGCGCCGATCCGGCCCGGGCGGGCGGATGGGGACGCACCCAGCCCTTGATGTCGATCTCGTAGTAGTCGCCCTGGTAGCGGATCGGCTCCCCCGCGCCGGCCTGGCGCATGATCAGCCGCGTCGCCTCGATCGCCTCGCGCAGGTGCGGTGCCGGTCGTCCGTACTCGGCGTTGTGCCAGGTCTCGGTCAGCCGTTTGACCCCCGACCCGAGTCCGAGCCGGAAGCGCCCGCCCGACATCTCGTCGAGGTCGAGGGCGGTGATCGCGTGGACGAAGGGGCTGCGGGTGAAGGCCCAGGTGATGCCGGTGCCGAGCGCGATCCGCTCGGTCTTCGCCGCCAGGTAGGCGACCTGGGTGTCGGCGGCGCGGAACAGTTCCGGCGCCCAGACGCAGTCGATCCCGGCGGCCTCGGCGCGCCGCGCGTCGGTCTCGAGCTCGGCGACCGTGTTGCCGATCGCCGCGACCGAGATCCGCTCGAGCGCACCCACCCGGCGGGCCCCGGCTAGGCCGCGGCGCCGGCGAGGACGCGCCTGGCGACCTGCTCGCGATGCCGGCGGGCGTCGCCGTACATCGAGGCGTTGGCGCGGCCGCGCTTGAGGAAGAAGTGGAGGTCGTGCTCCCAGGTGAAGCCGATGCCGCCGTGGACCTGGATCGAGGCGTCGGGGACGCGCCAGCCCGCGTCGGAGGCGTAGGCCTTCGCCATCGAGGCCGCCAGCGGCAGGGCCTCGGGGTCGGCGTCGGCCGCCCAGGCCGCGCCGTAGACGGCCGAGCGCGAGTTCTCGGTCTCCAGCAGCATCTGCGCGCAGCGGTGCGAGACCGCCTGGTAGGTGCCGATCGGGCGGCCGAACTGTTCGCGGTCCTTGGCGTAGGCGACGGCCATGTCGAGGGCGCGCTGGGCGACCCCGGTGGACTCGGCGGCGAGCGCCACCGCGCCGATCAGGTAGACCCGCTCCCACTCGGCCCCGTGCCCGGGGAGCGTCCGGTCGGCGGGGACCTTGACCCCGTCGAAGTTGACGGTCGAGAGACGGCGCGTGGTGTCGATCGAGATCTCGGCGGAGACGTCGACCCCCTCGGCGTCGGCGGGGACGATGTGACGGCGGCCGTCGCTCGTCGCGACGAGGAAGAAGGCGGCGCCTGCCGCGTCGGCGACCAGCGCCTTCTTGCCGTTCAGGACGATCCCGTCGCCGTCGGCCTCGGCTTTCATCGGGTAGGCCCCCGGCGTCCCGGTCGACCCGGCGTCGACCATCGCCTGGGTGCCGCGCGCGGTCCCCTCGGCAAGCGGGCGCAGCCAGCGCTCCTTCTGCTCCTCGGAGCCGCCCTGGGCGAGCGCCAGGCCGACCACGGTGTTGGAGAAGAGCGGCGAGGGCGCGAGCGCATAGCCCATCTCCTCGAACAGCACGGCGAGGTCGACGATGCCGAGCCCCTGGCCGCCCCACTCCTCCGGCAGCGCCAGCCCGGCCCAGCCAAGCTCGGCCATCTCCGTCCAGCCCTGCGGATCGGTGCCGTCCTCGGACCCGGCGATCTCCCGCATCCGCTCCGATTTGAAGCGCGAGGCGAGGAAATCGTGGGCGGTCCGGCGGATCGCTTCCTGCTCGTCGGTCAGGTCGAAGTACATGAGTCAGATTCCGCCCGCGTGCCCTGCTCTCGGAGGGATGCGCTCATCACACCCGGCGATCTCGCATCCTTGCTTCCGCGTCCGCCGCGGGCGGGTTTGGCTCGGCCCTCTCATCGGGCCCGCGGCAGCCCGAGCACCCGCTCGGCGATGATGTTCTTGAGGATGTCGGTGGTGCCGCCCTCGATCGAGTTGGCCCGCGAGCGGAGGAAGTTGTACTGCCAGGCGCCGCCCGCGACCGCGCCCTCGGAACCGCGCCCGAGCACCGCCCAGGCGCCCTCGATCTCCAGCGCCAGCTCGGTCAGGTCCTGGTTGATGTCGGCCCACTGCCACTTGCCGAGCGACCCCTCGGGGCCGGGGATGCCCGACTCCATCGTCTTGGTCAGCCCGCGGTAGGCGTTCAGCCGCATCGTCTCGGCCTCGATGAAGAGCTGCGCGATCCGCTGGCGGAAGTACGCGTCCTCGGCGGCCGAGGTGCCGCCCTCCTCGCGCACCTGGCCGGCCAGCGTCGCCAGCCGCGCGAGCGATTTGTGGATCCCGGCGATCGCCCCGAAGGCGAGCCCGGCGCGCTCGTTCATCAGCGTCGTGATCGCCACCGTCCAGCCGTTGCCGACCCCGCCGACGACGTTCTCGTCCGGGATCCGCGCCTCGTTGATGAACACCTCGTTGAACTCGCCCTCGCCGGTGATCTGGACCAGCGGTTTCGCTTCGACCCCGTCCTGTTTCATGTCCATCAGGAAGTAGGTGAGGCCCTGGTGCCTGGGCGCGTCGGGGTCGGTGCGGGCGACCAGCATGCACCACTTGGCGTACTGCGCCAAGGTCGTCCAGACCTTCTGCCCGGTGACGACCCATTCGTCGCCGTCCTTGACCGCGCGGGTCTTCAGCGAGGCGAGGTCGGAGCCCGACTCGGGCTCGGAGAAGCCCTGGCACCAGATCTCCTCGCCGGTCAGGATCGGCTCCAGGTAGCGCGCCTTCTGCGCCTCGGTGCCGTGGGCGATGACGACCGGGCCGCCCATCGCGAGGCCGAGCACGTTGGCCGGGCTGGGCGCTTCCTGGGCCGCGGCCTCGCCGGTGAAGATCGCCTGCTCGATCATCGTCGCGCCGCGACCGCCGAACTCCTTCGGCCAGGAGATCCCGGCCCAACCCGCGGCGTGCAGCTTGCGCTGCCAGTCGCCGCGGAAGGCCATGACCTCGTCGAGCGAGCCCTCCGGCTCGGGACCGGGGTTGTTCTCGCGCAGCCAGGTCGCGACCTCGTCGCGGAACCCCTCCTCCGATGGCGACAGCGTCAGGTCCATCGAGCGCGAAGACTACTGGCTACGCGGCCAGGCCGGGTCAGACCCTTTGGATCAGCGTGCCCGTCCCGAGCCCCCCGCCGCAGCACATCGTCACCAGGCCCATCTCCTTGTCGGAGCGCTCCATCTCGTGCAGCAGGCTGGTGATCAGGCGGGCGCCGGTCGAGCCGAGCGGGTGGCCGATCGCGATCGCGCCGCCGTTGACGTTGACGCGGTCCATGTCCGGTTCGAGCTCCCGCCGCCAGGCGGCGACGACCGAGGCGAACGCCTCGTTGATCTCGATCAGGTCGATGTCGTCGATCTTCATCCCGTTGCGCTCGAGCAGCTTCTTCGTCGCCGGGATCGGGCCGGTCAGCATGATCACCGGGTCGACCCCGACCGTGGTGATGTCGTAGATCCGCGCCCGCGGCCTCAGCCCCAGCTCGTCGGCCTTCTCCCGCGTCATCAGCAGCACCGCGGCGGCGCCGTCGGAGACCTGCGAGGAGTTGCCGGCGGTGATCTTGCCGTCCTCCTTGAAGGCGGGCCGGAGGGCGGCCAGCGCCTCGAGCGTCGTCTCGCGTAGGCCCTGGTCGGTCATGTAGGTGTCGCCGTTGACCTGCATCGGGACCATCTCGCGCTCGTAGCGCCCTTCCTCGGTCGCCTTGGCGGCCAGCTGCTGGGAGCGGACGCCGAATTCGTCGAGCTCCGAGCGCGGGATCTCCCACTTGTCGGCGATCATCTCGGCCGAGAGGCCCTGCGGGATCAGGTCGTAGCGCTCCATCAGCTCCTTCGAGAAGGCGAAGCCGCGCTCGGCCATCACTTCGCCGGCCGCCGCGAAGGAGTTTTTGCCCATGTGCTCGACCCCGCCGCCGACCGCGACGTCGTGGACGCCGGCGGCGATCAGGGTCGCGGCGAAGTCGACCGCCTGCTGGCCGGAGCCGCACTGGCGGTCGAGCGTCGTCGCCGGGACCTCGAGCGGCAGACCCGCCTCGAGCCAGGCGTTCCGCCCGATGTTGATCGACTGCTCGCCCCACTGCTGGACGCAGCCGCAGATCACGTCGCCGACCTCCATCGGGTCGATCCCGGAGCGGCGGATCAGCTCGGCGTAGGTCCGGGCGAGGAGGTTCGAGGGATGGAGATCCTTGTAGTAGCCCTTCTCCAGGTGGCCGCGGCCGACCGGCGTGCGCACCGCCTCGACGATCACCACTTCGCGACCCTGCAGCTTGCCTTTACCGTTCTCCATCTGCCCTCCTCGTGACCGATCCGGGGCGCTCCTTCGCGCCGCTTGCACATTGAAAGTTACAGCTCCCGATTGATCCGTCGATCAACCGCAGAGCGCCGCGCGAAAAAGCTTGATAGGAACCCGGGCCGATGAGCGACTCGAAGGGATACGAAAGTCCGGGGATCGCGGGGAGCGGTGCCATCGCCACCGGCCTCGCCGCGGTCTCGACCACCACTGCCGACACGATCCTGCTGGCGCGGTCGGAGGCCTCGGCCTGGCGCGCCGAGGAGAAGGTCGTCGCCGCCTGCGCGAAGATCGATGGGGCCGAGTCGTCGCGGTTGCGGGTCACCACCGATCCGACCGACCTGGCCGGCTGCGACGTCGTCGTCGAGGCGATCGTCGAGGAACTGGGCCCGAAGGCCGAGCTGATCGAGACGCTGGCCGCAGCGTGCCCCGGCGCCGACCTGGGGACGACCACCTCCTCGCTCGGTATCGGCGACATCGCCGGCGCGGCGGGCGTGCCGCGCCTCTTCGGCTTCCACGTCTTCAACCCGGTGCCGCGGATGGCGCTGGTCGAGGTCTGCATCCCGGACGGCGCCGAGCCTGCCCGCGAGCGGGCGATGGCCTGGTGCGCGGCGCTCGGCAAGACCGCGGTCGAGGTCCCCGACCAGGCCGGCTTCGTCGTCAACCGGCTGCTCTTCCCCTACCTCTTCGATGCCGTGCGGATGCTCGAGCGGACCGGCATGGAGGCGGGCGAGGTCGACACCTGCATGAAACTCGGGGCGGCCTACCCGATGGGCCCGCTGGCGCTGCTCGACTTCGTCGGCCTCGACGTCGCCGAGGCGATCGGCGACGCGCTCTTCGCCGACTCGGGCGACCCGGCCCACAAGCCCCCGGGGATGATCATCGAGATGATCGGCGAGGAGAAGCTGGGCCGGAAGTCCGGCGCCGGCTTCTACAGCTACGACTGAGCCCGCCGCGCCTTCCGCCGCGCCGGGATGTTGGTGGGCCGAAAAGCGCTGATATAGAGGGCTTTTCGGCCCATCGAACGTGGTGGACGCGGAGCGCGCCCCGGGCCGGCGAGCAGGGGGTCCGGGAAGGGACGCACGCGGCGGGCGGCCTACTCGGCCGCGGCCTTCCCTTTCCCCGACAGATCCCAGATCACGTCGGCCTCCGAGATGTTCTGACGGCGGGCGACGACTTCGACCTCGTCCCAGGGCAACGCGGCCTCGGGCAG
>DASZUH010000477.1:0-4337 GCA_035547715.1 Solirubrobacterales bacterium | reverse complement strand
GGCGAGGACCATCTTGTGGACCTCGTCGGGGCCGTCGGCGAGGCGGAGCATGCGGCTGAAGCGCCACATCGGGGCGAGGGGGGTGTCGTCGGTCATGCCGAGGCTGCCGTGGATCTGGATCGCGCGGTCGAGGACGTTCATCACCATGTTGGCGGCGACGATCTTGATCGCGGAGATGGACTGGCGGGCGGCGCGCTTGCCCTCGGTGTCCATCTTCCAGGCGGCGTAGAGGGTGAGGAGGCGGGCCTGGTCGATTTCCATGCGGCTCTGGGCGATGTCCTCCTGGACGAACTGCTTGTCGGCCAGCGGGCCGCCGAAGGCGTGGCGTTCGTTCGCCCGCCGGCACATCATCTCGTGGGCGCGCTCGGCGGTCCCGATCGCCCGCATGCAGTGGTGGATGCGCCCCGGCCCGAGCCGGTCCTGGGCGATCGCGAAGCCCGCCCCGCGCTCACCGAGCAGGTTCGACTTCGGCACCCGGCACTCCGTGTAGCGGACCTCGCAGTGGCCCGGGCCCTTGTCGTGTCCCATCACCGGGATCGCCCGCACCATCTCGTAGCCGGGGTTGTTGGTCGGCACGCAGATCATCGAGGCGCGCGCGTAGGGCGGCGCCTCGGGGTCGGTGACGACCATCGCGATCGCCAGCTCGGCCCCGACCGCGCCACTCGTGTACCACTTGTGCGCGTCGATCACCCACTCCTCGCCGTCGAGGACGGCGCGGCCCTGGAGCAGCGTCGGGTCGGAGCCCGCCACCTCGGGCTCGGTCATCGAGAAGCAGGAGCGGATGCGGCCCTCGAGCAGCGGCTCGAGCCAGCGCTCGCGCTGTTCGGGGCTGCCGTGCTCGGCGAGGATCTCCATGTTGCCGGTGTCCGGGGCGGCGCAGTTGAAGGCCATCGGCGCGACGATCGGGCTGCGGCCCATCTCCTCGCAGAGCAGCCCGTATTCCCAGTTCTTCAGGCCCGGGCCGAAGCGATCGTCGGGCATGAAGAGGTTCCAGAGCCCGTCGCCGCGGGCCTCCTCGCGGACCGCGGCGAGGTCGGCGGGGTAGGGGACGCCGGGGCCGACCTCCGCGTCGAGCGCCGCGGTCAGCTCGCGCTCGGCCGGGTAGATCTCGGCGTCCATGAAGTCGAGGATGCGCTCGCGCAGCGCGGCGACCTCGCGGCTCGGTTCGAAGTCCATCGTTCCCCCTCTGCTCGTGTCCCGGTCCGCCCGTCCGGCGGTGGGGGCGAACGCTAGATCATCGGCGCCGGTAGCGGGCGAAGAGCTCGGACCCTTCCTGCAGGAGCCAGGTGAGCTCCAGCTCGGCGACCTCGGGCAGGGCGCCTTCGAGGATCGAGCGGCCGGCGCCGACGAGCTTCGGCGCGATCGTGAGGAAGAGCTCGTCGGCGAGGCCCGCCGCCTGCAGCTCGGCGTGGAGGGCGGGGCCGCCCTCGCAGAGCACGGCCCGGATGCCGCGCTCCTCGCGCAGCCGGCGCATCGCCGCGGTCAGGTCGACGCGGCCGTCGTCGGCGCGGACGACCTCGACCGGGGTCGCGGTCGGCGGCGGATCGCCTTCGGCGCCGGTGAAGAGCACGACCTCGCCGCCGCCATCGGTGAAGAGCGGCGCGTCCCAGGGCAGGTCGAGGCCGCCGACGATCACCATCAGCGGGTCGCCCGGCAGCCCGAGCTCCGCGCGCGCGGCGCGCCTGGCCGGGTCGGAGACGATCCGCCCGTAGCGCTCGGCCCGCATCGTCCCGGCGCCGATCATCACGGCGTCGAAGCGCAGGCGCAGCCCGACCAGCATCGCCGTGTCGGTGTCGGAGCCGATCGCGCCGGAGCGGCCGTCGATCGCCGCCCGCCCGTCGAGCGTGGTGGCGAAGTTCAGGGCGAGGTGGGGGCGCCCGGCGGGCGGGTCGTCCCAGGGTCGGTAGCCGCCGAGCTGCTCGTCGACGGTCGTCGGGCCGGGTTCGGGGACGAGGCGGCGCACGGCCCGAACCCTAGAGCGCGGCTCAGCTGTAGTCGTTCCAGCCGACGAACTCGCGGCCGGCGAACTTCTGCAGCTCCGGGACTTCCTCGGCGAAGCGACCGCGCAGGGTCTCGAAGAGGTCGTCGGGGAGGACCGGCTTCGGCGCCGGCGGCTTCTCCGGATCGTGGACGACTTTCTCGACGATCCAGCGCATCCGCTCCGGCAGGCGGTCGAAGTTGCGGTCGAACGAGCGGAAGCCCGGCAGTTTGATCAGCTTCTCCATCAGCTGGTATTTGTCGCCCGACTTGGCCGCCGACTTCTCCCACTCGCGGTCGAACTGCTCGGAGGTGAAGCCCTCGTCGACGCCGGCGTAGGCGAAGGCCTTGCGCATCGTCGCGTCGCGGTCGCGCTGCAGCTCCTCCTGGGTGATGACCTCGATGCTGGCGTGGTCGAAGCGCTCGAGGTAGGGCTGCAGCTGCATCCAGTAGCGCGAGCGGTTCACGTACTGCGTGTCCGGGTCGGCGAGGATCTCGACCATGTCGCGGGTCTCGTAGCCGGCGCCGGTCGCGTGGACCCAGTGGCTGAGGATGCGCTTGATCGGGTCGCGGACCATGTAGATCAGCTTGGCGTCCGGACAGTGGGTGCGGATGCGCTCGGCGACGCCCTCGTAGCGGGGCAGGTTCGTGTAGTGCGGGGAGGACTCGCCGCGCACCTTGAAGCGGTCGTCGAAGCGGCTCGCGTACCAGTCGAGGCCGAGATCCCAGTTCAGCTCGGTGACGAAGAAGTTCAGCTCCTTCGGCTTCGACATCTGGATTTCGGGATGGAGGCCGAGGTAGTGGTGGATGCTCGTCGTCCCGCACTTGAGGCCGCCGATGATGATCAGGTTCGGCATCGCCGCGTGTGGTTTGCGGCGGCGCCGGCGGGCGCTTTTGCGATCGGCGGCGTAGCGCTCGCGGGCACGGGCGCACATCGCCTCGTCGGAGGGGTCTCGCGGCAGCTGCGGTGGCAAGGTGTGCGTGTCGGTATCCGGCACGAGCGTGGCATTCTAGCCGTGATGCCGAATTTCCTCGTCGACATGCCGGTTGGCGACCTTTCGTCGAGCCTCGAACACTTCTTCGACGCGGCGACGGAATTCTTCCGACACCTATCCGAAGTGCACTGGTCGCAGTTCGGGCTGGCCCTGCTCTGCCTGCTCGGGATGCAGCTGGCGCGGGCCTGGGCGTGGCGCCACGTGCTGAAGGCGGCGTATCCGGGGAAGCGGATCGGCTTCACCCGGCTCTCGGCGGCCTACCTGGCCGGGGCGGGGATCAACGCGGTGATCCCGGCGCACGCGGGCGACGTCACCAAGGTCTTCCTGGTCAAGCGCCAGATCCCGGACTCCTCCTATCCGGCGGTGACCTCCTCCTACATCGTGCAGACGGTCTTCGACACCTCGGTCGGGATCCTCGTCCTCCTCTACGCGATCTCCCAGGGCCTCTTGCCGCCGCTGCCCGAGCTGCCCCACCTGCCGGCGTTCGAGGTCTCCTTCTGGGCCAACCACCCGAAGACCCTGGCGATCACCGTGGTCGCGCTGATCGTCGCGATCGTCGTCGCGGTCATGCTGCTGGCGAAACGGGTGCGGCGCTTCTGGGCGCGGGTCAAACAGGGCCTCGTGATCCTCACCCGGCCCCGCGACTACATGAAGCAGGTCTTCGCCTGGCAGGGCGTCGGCTGGCTCTGCCGCTTCGCCGCCTTCTGGTTCTTCCTCGAGGCGTTCGGCCTCCAGGGGTCGATCGGCAACGTGATGCTGGTGATGAGCGTGCAGGCGATCGCCAACATCGTCCCCTTCACGCCGGGCGGCGCGGGCGCCCAGCAGGCGCTTCTGGTGGCGACCCTCCACGGCCCCTCGCGCGCCGCGGTCCTCTCCTTCTCGGTCGGCACCCAGATCGCGATGGCCGCCTGGTCGGTGGTCCTCGGCTTCGCCGCGATCTTCCTCGTCTTCAGGACGACCGACTGGCGCGGCCTGATTCGCCAGGCGCAGGAGGACGCCGATCGCGAGGACGGCGGCGGGGACGGGGGAGGCGGCGCGGGCACCGCGGGCTGCGAGGGCGCCGCGACCCCGACCTCGGCGTGAGCGGCGCCGGGCGCGGTCACGCCACCGTCGATTGAAGGCGCCGTGGCGCCTTACTCCCGCATGGAGGGAGTTTCGCGCCACGGGGCCGCTAGTCCGACCAGCCGGGGTAGCGGGGTTCGACGTGCCACCGCCAGGGTGGGGCTTCGGCGGCGGGGAAGTCGTAGTGGTTGCGGCCGGGGAGGGTCTCGAGCGGGACCAGCTTGGGATCCTGGGAGGCGAGCAGTTCGGTGCCGGCCGCGGCGACGACGTCGGCCTCGGTCGCGGTGCGGCGGACGGCGCGCC
>DASZUH010000476.1:0-6622 GCA_035547715.1 Solirubrobacterales bacterium | reverse complement strand
TGGCGATGCAGCGCTTCGCGACCAGCCCCGAGGCGACCCAGGCGATCTCGACCGGCCGCGCCGGCGCCGTCTCCTCCCGCGCCCAGGCCCGCCCCCACGTCACCCTCTGGAGCTCGGTGGGATCCGGGGAGTAGGGGCGGGATCGGCGGGACGGAGGCGCCGCAAGCTGTCGCCCGGGGCGGGAAGGGACGCGGGGAAAGGGACGCGGCCGTCCCGTCCACGACCCGGGCGGGCTGTGGCCGTGGCCGGGACGGCCGGGTCTGCGGGGAGAGGTCACGGGTCCGTGCGTCCCGTGGGAGAGAGGCGCAGGTTCCGCCACGAACGCCCGCAGTCCATGACACCCCCCATGTGGAGGGGCCGAAAAGCGCTGATATAGAGCGCTTTTCGGCCCATCAACATGGCGTTGGCACGGGACCGTGACGAGAGGGTGGGGTTCGTCGCGTCCCTGTGTCCCTGAGGGCCCGGGCGCGCAGGGTCCGTGACGAAGACCCATGGGACGTCACGGTCCCTCCCGACTTCCTCATCGGGTAGGCGTCATAGGCACGGTCTCCAGGTGACCGAAGGCATGAGGATCCGTGACGAACCGGGACGAAGGGTGACGGGAGCCCGGAGTTCCTCCCGTCCCTGTGACCTTCCCCCGGTGCCCGCCCGTCGCTGGCCGCTGGCGTCGGACCCCGAGCCGCCCGGCCCGGAGCGCAGGTTCCGTCACGAAGACGAATGGAACGTCACGGTCCGTCCCGTCTTCCCCGGGCGTCCAGGGCCTCGGGACCCGGATCCAGGTGACGGAAGCCATGAAGATCCGTGACGAACCGGGCGGAACCGTGACGGGAGCCCGCACCTCCTCCCGTCCCTGTGCCCGCTTCCCCACGGAACCCTCACGTCCCGGGCGCCAGCTTGCAGCGCCCCCGAACCCGCCCCCTACACCACCCCCCGCCGCGGCTCGGCGAGCATGCGCTCGACCTCGGCGCGGAGGCGGCGCTTGAAGGCGTCGCGGGAGAAGCGGGCGGCGTGGGCGCGGATCCGGGCCTGGCCGAAGCGGTCGAAGTCGGTCTCGGTTATGGCTCGGGCGAGGGCCTCGACGTCGCCGGCCGGGACGAGGCGGCCGGTCTCGCCGTCGACCACCGTTTCGAGGGCGCCGCCGGCCGCCGCCGCGAGGACGGGGCGGCCCGCCGCCATCGCCTCCACCGCGACGATGCCGAACTCCTCGGTGTTGGTCATCACCAGGGCGAGGCAGGAGGCGTAGAGGCCGGCCAGCTCCTGGTCGTCGACGCGGCCGAGGAATTCGGCCCGGCCCGGCGCCCGGTAGCGCGCTTCGAGGCGCTCCCGCTCCGGCCCTTCGCCGACCACGACGATCGGCACGTCGGCGCGGCGGGCCGCCTCGAGGGCGACGTCGACCCGCTTGTGGGCGACCAGCTCGCCGACCACCAGCAGGCTGCGCCGCGGCGCTCCCCCGCCGCGGGTCCGCGGCGCGAAGCGGATCACCTCGACCGGCGGGTTGACGATCCCCGACTCGCGCCCCCAGTAGGCGGCGACCCGCCGCCGGGTCAGCCGCGAGTTGGCGAGATAGCGGTCGACCCGCCCGGCCGCCGCGCGGTCGCTCGCCCGCACCCCGGCGAGCGTCGCCGCCAGCGCCGGCCGCAGCCGCGGCGATACCTCGGTGAGCGCCCGCCGCTGCTCGAACCAGGCGTAGCGGAACGGGCTGTGGCAGTAACAGAGGTGGCGGGCGTCGCGGTCGACCCGGACGGCGTGGGCGAAGGCGCTGCTGCTGGAGATGACGACGCGATGGCCGGCCAGCGGCAGCGAGCGGACCGCGACCGGGAAGGCGGGGAGGAGCTGGCGGAAGTCGGACTGCTTGCGGCCGAGCCGCTGCAGGAACGAGGTGTGCACCTTGCGGTCGGCGTAGCGCCCCTCGCTGCCGTCGGGGTCGTAGAGAAGGGTGTAGATCGGCGCTTCCGGGAAGCACTCCGCCATCGCCTCGAAGGTGCGCTCGGCGCCCCGTCGGACCAGCAGGTAGTCATGGACCAGCGCCAGTGGTGCGGTTGCCGCCATCGCCGGGCCTAGCGCGTCGGGATGGTCAGGATCCCGAGGCCCGCCGCGGACGGGTCGAGGATCACGTTGGTGGCCTCGGCGCGGGACGACACGCCGAGCTTGGCGAAGGCGGAGGAGAGGTGGCTCTTGACGGTGCTCTCGGCGAGGTAGAGCTGCGAGGCGATGGCGGCGTTCGTCATCCCCATCACGACCAGGCCGAGGATCTGCTTCTCGCGCGTGGTGAGGAGGCGCGGCGCCGCTTTCGCCCCCGCTTCGGAGGGGATCGTGATCTGGCCCACGAGCGCCGCCTCGATCGACGGCAGCAGGGCGCCCTCGAGCGAGCTCTCGGTCACCACCGCCCGCACCCCCGCCTGCAGCGCCCGGCGCACGTCGGCCCCGCGCGTTTCGGTGACGACGAGGACGACGAGCAGCTCGGGGCGCGCTTTCTGCAGTTCGCGGACTTCGGCGCACGCCGCCGCGCCCGCCCGGGAGAAGGCGCTGACCAGCACGTGGGTCGCCTCGTCGAGCAGCTCGTCGACCCGGTAGTCGGAGCCGGCGAGCAGCGCGTCGATCCGCTCGCGCGCCGAGCCGCCCTTGGCGCGGACGGCCACCCCGACCCGGGCGCCGGGGACGCTCCCGTTTTCGGCCCGTGCGCCCTCCACCTCAACCCGACGTCCTCTCGAGCAGGCCGCGGCTGATCAGCCCGGCGCAGAGCTCGCGCAGGTCCTCGGCGATGGTCCGCAGCGGCTGGTCGAACTCCGCCGCCAGGCGCGCCGCGGCGAGCTCGGAGTCGCCGCACTCGCCGATCACTTCGAACATCCGACCGCCGGTCGGGTTGAGGCCGTGGTACTGCCCCGTCTGCAGGTTCAGCAGGACGGTCTCGGCCGGAAAGGCACGCCAGGCGACGTGGGAGGGAACCTGGACACGGACCGTCGGCTTGCTCTTCGATATAGGTGGACCGCTTGCCACGGAGTCACTCCTTCTAGGGTTGAACGCGCCCTAGAACGTCAGAAGTGGCCCACTACTTTTGCGGCCCTATGTGATCCTCCGGATCAGGGACTGGAGACGCACATACCCCGTGAATTACTGTCGGTCAGGGCATTGTTCTTGCCGTGATAATCGCGCGGAGACCCGTAGCACCCGGCAGTCAGGTCCTGGATGCTCCCGTAGTCCTGGATCTCAGGCTTGGTGTACTCGAGCTTGTCGGTCACAGTTTCCTTCCTGCCCGTTCCTGCCGCCTTCGCGCGGGCGTCGTTTCGGCAGCAGAGACTAGTCCTCACCCCTGTGGCGGCAAGCGGAGAAAAGTAGGAGGCGAGAAAGGGACTAGGTGGGAGGGGGATGGGGCGCCGGCGGCCCGGGGGGCGTGGCGGCCGTCCGAGTTGCGCCCGGCCATCTCGGTGGCGGCCCTGGCAGGTTGTGGCCGCCACCGAGAAGGCCGGGTCCGTGGGGAGAGGTGCGAGGGTTCGTGACGTGTGCCGGGCGGACGTGCGCGTGTCGTGGGGAAGGAGCGCACGATCCGCCACGAAGGCGCGGGATACGTCACGAAGACGCATGGAACGTGACGGTCCGTCCCGTCTCCCCCGGGCGCCCGGTCCTCCGTTCGCTGCTTCTACCGCATGGCGGTACAAACGGCGAACGGAGGCCTCGGGACCCGGATCCAGGTGACGGAAGACATGAGGATCCGTGACGAATCGGGCGGAAGGGTGACGGGAGCCCGGAGTTCCTCCCGTCCCCGTGACCTTCCCCGGGAACCACGCCCGTCGTCGGCCCGTGGCCGCCCTCCGGTCGTCGCCTGTTCGGCATACCCGAACAAGCGACGACCGGAGGACGTCGGCGCAGGTTTCCGTGACGAAGACCCAGGGGACGTCACGGTCCCGTCCCACCTCCACATCACAGCCACGACGTCCGTGCACTTGAGCCGCCCATAGGCGGCTCAAGTGCACGAACGCCCTCCGCCTGATGTGAACCCGTGACGTTCCTCGCGGGACCGTGACGGAAGCCCGCACCTCCTCCCGTCCCTGTGACCCCTTCCCCACGGAACCCTCACGTCCCGGCCCCGAGTCGTCGCGAGATGCCCGGGACGTCCACCTCGCCCGGCCGCCCCGCCCCCGAATCGCGGCACCGGCCGCCGGCTCCCCGGCCGATAGGAAAAACCGCTCAGCGGTTCTCGTCAACCCTGCTATGTTGATTTAGTCGCTCAACAAACTATGAAAGGAGCGAAGAGATGGGCAAGAAGGTCTCACGCACCACCTTCACCACTCGAGGACGGATCGCCGGGTTGATCCGCGACGAAGCTCCGGCCGGCACCGGGCAGAACCGCACCAGCCGCTCCGCCAATCGTGACGATGCGCAGGGCAATGCCGACGACGCGATCTTCCATCGCGCCCGCCTCGTGCTCGGCGAGAACCTCCCCCGGCCCGGCCGTTAGCAACGGGCCACCACCCCCAGAAGCAGGAAAGGCCGCGTCCCGATCCCCCGGGGCGCGGCCTTTTCGATGCGGCCGCGAGGCGGCCTGACGATGCGACTATTTACCGCTGCTCGAGGAGCTCGTGCTCGGCGTGGTCGTCGTCGTTTCTTCGGCTTCTTCAGCTTCCGGATACGCCTCGACGGCGAGGTTCCAGGACTTCAGCTGGAAGTTCAGGCCCGACGCGCCCGCGTACTGGATCGCGATCGTGTGGCCGCCTTTGCCGAGGACCGTCGTCTGGACGATCGAGTGGACCAGCGCCGCGGCCGGTTCTTTCGACGGGTTGCTGCTTTCCGCCGTCGCCGGCGCGAACGCGACCTTGCTCGCCGCGGGCTGGCCGTCGACGAGGATGTTGATCGGGCAGGCCTGCGCGACCGTCGGCGCTTTCGCCGGGTTGGTGCAGCTCGCGGTCCCCTCGAAGGTGATGATCGCCTTGCTCACGTTGGCCTTGGTCGCGAACGAGGTGAACGCGGTCGGGATGTAGCCGGCCGTGGACGAGTTGAGCGAGAACAGCGCGTTGCTCGCCGCGATCGCGACGACGGGCGCCAGGGGGCTGGATTTTTTCGCGACGTAGGTGTTGGCCGCCGCTTTCTTGGTCAGGTAGTTCGACGCGCCCGATTTGCTCAGGTAGGTCTTCGAAGCCGCCTGCTTGGTGACGTATTTCTGCGACGCCGCCTTGGGCGTCAGAAACGACGCCGCGATCGACGGAACGGCCGTCACGGAAACGGCCACCACGGCCGCCAGCACGATGACGGTCGCCGCCCGAGGGGTTGAAAGCCTCTTCTTCAACAACGTTTTCCTCACTTTCGTGGCCGTGCCGGGCGGCCTTTCTTGACAATGCTCGTCAATAAACTACATAAAGTGATAGCGTAAGGCGACCAAGTTGGTCAAGAAAACGCTCCCATCCCGGCAAGAGAGGAACTACGCGAATGAGACTCAAGACCCTCGCCATCACGGCGCTGGCCCTCCTCGGGCTCGCCGTGCCGGCGTCGGCTGGCGCTCAGACCCTGATCGGGTCGGGCTCCGTGGCCGCGCAGCCCGTGCTGCAGGCTCTCTTCGCCGCGTACACGAAGAACGTCAACAAGAAGGTCCACTTCGTCTACACGGCAGACGGCGGCAACGCCGGCATCAAAGACGTCCAGAACGGCACCAGCCAGTTCGCCGGGCAGGCTCGCACGCCGCTGCCCAGCGACGCCGGGACGACCTACATCAAGCTGTACCTCGACGGCCTCTGCATGGACGTCAACCCGAAGAACAAGCTCACCAACATCACCGTGCAGTCGCTCCACGACATCTACCGTGGGCTGCTGACGAACTGGAGCCAGGTTCCCGGCTCCGGTCTCACGACGACGATCGACCCGGTTGGCCGTGACACCAACGGAGGTACCTACACCTTCTTCCTCCAGTCGGTGCTGAACAACGAACCGCCCGCGTCGAACGTCAACGCGCTGACCGCCGACGGCCTGGTCGTCAACGCGGTCAAGCAGGACCCGAACGCGATCGGCTACGCCGGCCTCGCGTGGCAGAAGAAGGGCCTCAAGCCGGTGAAGGTGAACGGCATCAAATGCGAAGCGAAGAACATCAGCGTCGAACCGCTGAAGTACCCGCTGTCGCGCTACATCTTCATCGTCCTGCCGACCGCCAGCCCGAGCCCGGCCGTGCAGAAATTCGTCGACTGGGCCCGCACCAGCCCGGAAGCCGGCGCGGTCATCAACAAAGCCGGCGGCGTCGCCGCGTTCAACAAGAAGTAAGGACCGGGGTTGGAAGCAGAGGCCTACCAACCGGAGGCCGGCCCGAAGTGGTCGGACCAGCGCGTCGAGCGGATGCTCGGCGCGCTGGTGGTTGCGGTAGTGGCGCTGCTGGTCGCGCTGATCGTCGTCGTCGTGATCAATGGCTGGCCGTCCTTCGCCCACAACGGCCTCTCCTGGTTCACGCCCGGCGGCAACGTCGACGACGAGCTGAGCGAAATCTCGCAGTCGGCTGAATCGGGCGCCGGCTACATCTACACCTTCCACGCCTGGCCGCTGATCTGGTCGACGATCCTGATCACCGGCGGGGCGGTCTGCATCGCCCTCTTCGCGGCGCTCTTCGTCGCCGTCTTCATCGTCGAGTTCGCGCCGGAATGGATGG
>DASZUH010000475.1:0-4338 GCA_035547715.1 Solirubrobacterales bacterium | reverse complement strand
GAGCTGCTCGATCTCGGCGACCGGCACCTTCTCGCCGCCCCGGTTGATGATGTCCTTGACCCGGCCGGTGAGGCGCAGGAAGCCGTCGGCGTCGATCGTCGCCAGGTCGCCGGTGCGATACCAGCCGTCCGCGGTCATCGCGGCCGCGGTCAGGTCGGGGCGGTCGAGGTACTCCTCGAAGAGGCAGCGGCTGGTCACCTGGAAGTTGCCCTCCTCGCCCGGGCCGAGCACGTCGTCGGCGTCATCGACGATCCGGATCCGGGTGCCGGCCAGCGCGCGGCCGTCGGTGCCCCAGACCTTCTCCGGGTCGTCGCCGGGCGCGGCGAGGGCGCCGAGGCAGGACTCGGTCGAGCCCCAGGCGCCGCAGACGGCGGCCGAGAGGACCGCGGTGGCGCGCTCGGCGAGCGCCCGCGGCACGGCGGCGCCGGTGACGACGAAGATCCGCAGCGCCGGCGGCGCCTCCTCCTCGCCCGACTCGACCACGCGGACGAGGTCGGCGAGGAACGGCGTCGCCGCCTGCACGAAGGTGCCATCCCACTCGCGCAGCGCGCGGGCGCCGACGCGGGCGTCCCAGACGTCCTGGATCACCTGGGTCGAGCCGAGCGCGAAGGCCAGCCACATCCCGTAGAGCAGGCCGGTCTGGTGAGCGAGCGGGGTGGGGATGAAGATCGTGTCGTCGCGGCCGAGCCCGAGGTGCTCGACCTCCATCATCGCCGCGCGGGTGAGCGCGTCGTAGCGGTGCAGGACACCTTTCGGCTCGCCGGTCGAGCCGGAGGTGAAGAAGAGCTGCGAGAGCGCCGTCGGCGCCGGTTTGCGCGCGTCGATCGCGGCGCGGTCGACCGCGGCGCCCGCGAGCGCGGCGGCGAAGTCGTGCCAGCGCACATCCTCGGTCCTCGGCAGGGCGGGGGCGCCGCCCGCGCCGACGACGAGGACGTGCTCGACCGGCAGCGGGCCGTCGTCATCCGTGGCGATTCCACCCGCCGCCGCCCCGTTCGTCGCGGCCGCGCCCCTCCCGGCGCCGCCCGGCGCCGCCGCGCCCGCCAGCATCGCCGCGGTCTCCTCGGCGTGCCGGCGCCCGCGGAACTCGTCGGCAACGACCAGCACCCGCGCCTTCGCCCGGCGCACGGCGAAGGCGATCTCGCGCTCGCGGAAGATCGGCATCAGGGCGCAGCAGATCGCCCCGACCTTCATGCAGGCCAGGGTCAGGATCACGAACTCGCCCCAGTTGGGCAGCTGGTAGGCGACCGTCTCGCCCGGCTCGACGCCGAGCTCGAGCAGCAGCGCCGCCGCCCTGTCGGCCTCGCGGTCGAGCTCCGCCCAGGTCCAGACCCGGGTGCCGCTCGCGCGCACGTCGACGAGCGCGTCCTCGCGCGGCCGCTCCTCCACCCAGCGCCCGACCCAGTCGACGATCGGCACCTCGGCCGCCTGGTCGACGGCGATCGACTCCTTCGCCCGCTGCCCCGCGTCGGCCTCGCCCGCGCCCGCCGGGACGCCCGCCGCGGTCCGCTCGCGGTCGTCCTGGATCCCCAGGTCGAGCCCGATCGCCCGCATGTCGTCGAGGAAGCCGGGATAGGAGATGCGGAAGGCGTTCGGGTACGTCAGCGAGCTCTCGCCGCGCGCCCGCGAGGCGGCGACGGTCAGCGCCATGTGGACGCGGTGGTCGTTGAAGCTGGAGAGCGGCGAGCCGGTCAGGTCGCCCTCGATGCCGCGCACGAGGAACTCGTCGCCTTGCTCTTCGACGTCGCCTCCCATGCGGTTCAGCTGCAGCATCGAGACGACCCGGTCGGACTCCTTCAGCCGCACGTGGGCGACGTTGACGAAGCGGGTCTCGCCCTCGGCGAACTGCCCCATCGTCGACAGCACCGGCAGCATGTCGGGCATCGGCCGGCAGTCGATTTCCACGCCGCGCAGCCGCACCCCGTCGTGGCGGACGCGGACGCCGCCCGCCTCGCGGTCGAGCTCCATCGGCAGCCCCATCGCCGCGGCGACGTCGAGGAAGTGCGCCTCGGGGTGGTCGACCTTGGCGCCGTCGATCTCGTGGACGCCGTGGAAGAAGACGTCCGCGGGGTGGATCGAGGTGGCGGCGAGGCCGAAGGCGAGCGAGCCGATGTCGGGGGGCAGGGTGACGTCGGCGGCGCGGGCGGTCTGGTTGCCCTCGATCTCGAAGCGGCGCCAGTCGTCGGCGACCCCGACCTCGAGGCCGAAGTCCCGCATCATGTTCACGGTCAGCTCGACGTAGGGCTGCTCGTTCAGCGTCCCCTCGACCTCGATCGTTGTCGGGCCTGCGGCAAATGGGGCGACCATGATCAGCCCCGAGATCCACTGGCTGAGCGTCCCGGCGATCGACACCCGGCCGCCGCGCGGGCGCTTCGGCCGGACCGTGATCGGCGGCGTCGAGTTGCTCGACTCGAGCTCGATCCCGGTCGCCTGCAGCGCCTCCAGGAGCGGTCCGACCGGCCGGCGCTGGAAGTACTTCTGGCCGGTGATCGTGACCGGCGCGTCGGCCAGGGAGGCGAGGCCGATCATGAAGTACAGCGTGGTGCCGGAGGAGCCGACCGAGACCGTGTCGCGGAGCGGCCGGTAGGGGAGGCCGTTGCCATGGACGACGAATCCGTCGGCCGTCGTCTCGATCTCGGTGCCGAGGCCGTTCAGCACCTCGATCGTCGACTGCACGTGTTTCGCCGCGACGCCGCCGCGGATGCGGCTCTCGCCCGCGGCCAGCGACGCGAGCATCAGCGCCCGGTGGGCGTGGTACTTGGACGCGGGGACCGAGATCTCGCCCTGCAGGCGACCCGACGTTTCCCGAACATAAAGGTGCACTGAGATAGGAACGTATATGGAGGGCAGGTCGGCAGGTTGCCTGCAGTCCCCCGATCAGGCGGGGTCGTCTGGATGCCGATCCGCACGAACCGCGATAATCCCCGTGGATGAACGCTCGGTGCCGTACGCATTGAACCCAGGAGGAGACCCAGTCGTCACCGGGCTCGGCGCGCTCACTCCGGTCGGATTGGACGCGCCCTCGACCTGGAAAGCGCTCCTCGCCGGGCAGTCCGGGATCGGCACGATCACCCGGTTCGACGCCTCCGGGCTGGCGACGCGGATCGCCGGCGAGGTGACCGGATTCGACCCGGTGGAGGTCCTCGGCGCCAAGCGGGCGCACCGCACCGCGCGCTTCTCGCAGCTGGCGATCGCCGCCGCGCGTGAGGCGGTGGCGGACGCGGGCCTCGACATCGCGGCCGAGTCCGACCGGGTCGGCGTGGCGATCGGCAGCGCCGTCGCCGGGACGCCGGAGACCGAGCAGAACGTGCGCGCGCTGGTGGGGGAGGGGCCGCGCGCGGTCAGCCCCTTCTACGTCGCCTCGACGATCCTCAACATGGCCTCCTGCGAGGTCGCGATCGACCTCGGCGCCCACGGGCCGGTGACCGCGAGCGCCCTGGCCTGCGCGACCGGCACCTACTCGGTGCTCGAGGCGCGCCGTCTGATCCAGAGCGGCGAGGCCGACGTGGTCATCGCCGGCGGCGCCGACGCCGGGATCAACGAGGCGGTCTTCGCCGGCCTCTCCAACATGGGCCCGCTGTCGGAGCGAAACGACGACCCGACCGGCGCCAGCCGTCCCTTCGACTCCGACCGCGACGGCTTCGTCTTCGGCGAGGGCGCGGTGGTGCTGGTGATCGAGTCGGCCGAGCACGCGGCGGCGCGCGGCGCGACCTCCTACGGGTCGGTGGCGGGCGGCGCCCTGACCTCGGACGCCTTCCACATGAGCGCGCCGGAGCCGAGCGGCGACTACGCGGCCGGGGCGATCCGCCAGGCCCTCGAGCGCTCCGGCGTCGCGCCGGAGGAGCTCGGCTACATCTGCGCCCACGGGACCGCGACCCGCGCCAACGACACCTCCGAGAGCCACGCGATCCGCCGGGCCCTCGGCGACGCCACCGACAACATCCCCACCTCCTCGCCGAAGTCGATGGTCGGCCACCTGATCGCCGCCGCCGGCGCCCTCGCCTCGATGGTCTGCCTGCTCGGCATGCGCGACGGCGCCCTGCCGCCGACGATCAACCTCACCAATCCCGACCCCGAGTGCGATCTCGACCACATCGCCCTCACCGCCCGCCGAGCCGACGCCGGCGCCGCGATCGCCAACGCCTTCGGCTTCGGCGGCCAGAACTGCGTGGTCGCCTTCCGGCGCGACTAGGTGGTTGGTTCCGCGGGCCGGGCGAGGCGCGGCGCAGGCGGGGCGGCCGAGTCGCGGGCGGGGCGGCCGTGCTTCCCGGGCGCTCCGGCCGTCCGAGGTTGGTCCCGGGCGTCTCGTGGCGGCCCTGGCAGGTTGTGACCGCCACGAGA
>DASZUH010000474.1:0-5701 GCA_035547715.1 Solirubrobacterales bacterium | reverse complement strand
CTCCTCCCCATCGGTCTCGATATAGCGCTGGACGTGTGCGTCGCCGAAAAGCTCCGATTGGGCCATGAGCAGAGCGTAGATGGTCGGTTCGGCGGGCGCGTTGCCTGGGCGCACGCGCGGCGGCCGTCCGAGTGAGCCCCGGGCGTCTCGTGGCGGCCACAACCTGCCGGGGCCGCCACGAGACGCCCGGGACGCTCACTCGGACGGCCGCCCGCCTGCGCCCAGGCAACGCGCCCGCCGAACCGACCATCTACGCTCTGCTCATGGCCCAATCGGAGCTTTTCGGCGACGCACACGTCCAGCGCTATATCGAGACCGATGGGGAGGAGGGGTACTCGTGGCGGGGCGGGACGAAAATCCTCGTCCTCTTCACCACCGGGCGGAAGTCCGGTGAGGAGCGCGCCAACGCGCTGATCTTCGAGCCCGACGGCGACGACTGCCTGGTCGTCGCCTCGAAGGGCGGCAGCGACGCGCCGCCGGCCTGGTTCCTCAACCTGGAGGCCGAACCGGAGGTCGAAGTCCAGGTCAAAGGCGACCGTTACAAGGCTCACGCCCGCGTCGCGACCGATGAGGAGAAGCCGCGGATGTGGAAGAAGATGACCGAAGCCTGGCCGGACTACGACGCCTACCAGCAGAAAACCGGCCGGCAGATCCCGGTCGTCGTGCTCGAGCGCACCTAGCGTCTGCATTTACCCCCGCTGGGCGGGGGTAAATGCAGACGCTCCCGTCTACCGGCTCGGCGCGGCGACGTTCGCCGGGGCGTCGTCGCTCAACAGCTGGTGGGCGAAGCGGACGACGAGGGCGCCGTCGCCGACCGCGCCGGCGACCCGGTTCGACGCTCCCGCCCGCACGTCGCCGGCGGCGAAGACGCCGGGCCGCACCGTCTCCAGCAGCGCCGGCTCGCGGTAGGACAGCGGCCAGGCGATGTGGCCGACGCACTGGTGCGCGCCCTCGCCGCAGAGGAGGAAGCCCGATTCGTCGACCGCCAGCATCCCCTCGCTGACTTCGGTGCAGGGGTCGGCCCCGATCATCACGTAGACGGCGCTCGTGTCGACGTCGCGGCGCGAGCCGTCCGGTCCCTCCAGCGTCACCGACTCGACCACGGCGCTGCCTTTGATCTCGACCACCTCGGTCTCGGTCAGCACCTCGATCCGCGGCGAGCGTTCGATCCGTTCGACCAGGTAGCTCGACATCGTCGTCTTCAGCGCCGCGCCGCGGACGACCACCCGCACGCTGCGCGCCTTCTGCGAGAGGCTCACCGCGGCCTGCCCCGCCGAGTTGCCGCCGCCGATCACGACGATGTCTTTGTCGCGCGCCCGCTCGACCTCGGTCGGCATCGCCGCGTGGTAGACGCCGGCGCCGCGGAAGCGGTCGACGCCGATCGCCTGCAGCTCGCGCCAGCGCGCCCCGGTCGCCATCACCAGCGAGCGCGCAAGCACGTGCTGGCCGTCGTCGAGGTCGATCCGCACCAGGCCCTCGGGCCCGTCGGCGAGTTCCACCGCCCGGTGGTAGCTGGAAAGCGTCGCGTCGAAGCGGCGCGCCTGCAGCGTCGCCTTGGTGGTCAGCTCGCGGCCGCCGATGCCGGTCGGGAAGCCGAGGTAGTTCTCGATCCGCGTGCTGGTCCCGGCCTGGCCGCCCGGCGCCCAGGACTCGACCACCAGCGTCCGCAGCCCCTCCGAGCCGCCGTACACCGCCGCCGCCAGCCCGGCCGGCCCGGCGCCGAGCACGACCAGGTCGAAGCGCTGTCCGTCGACCTCGGCGCGCAGCCCGAGCCCGCGCGCGACCTGCGCCGGCGAGGGGTTGCGGAGCACGTTGCGCGCGTGGACGAGGATCGGCGTTTCCGCGCGCGGGATCTCGAGCCAGCGCAGCATCTCGTCCGACTCGGGATCGTTCTCGACGTCGTACCAGCGGACCGGGAAGAGGTTCCGTTCGAGCAGGTCGCGCACTTCGAAGGCGCGCCGCGAGCTCTGCGGCGCGATCAGCCGCAGCACCCCGTAGCCCATCTCTTCGTGCCAGGCGCGCCGCGCCAGCAGCGTGCGGAAGATCTGTTCGCCGAACTCGGGCCAGCCGGCGACCATCTCGCGCAGCGCCTCGCGCTCGAAGGCCAGCGTCTCGGTCTCCTCGGTGGCGATCGCGGCGCTGATCGTCGGCTCGCCGGTGAACGCGGCGATGTCGCCGATGTAGGTCCCCGCGCCGGCGGCGGCGACGTGGACGTCCTTGCCCGGCTTGCGGTCGACGAACTCGACCCGCCCGGTGAGGAGGACGAAGAGCGGCGCGTCGCGGACGGCGTGCTCGTAGAGGACCTCGCCCTCCTGGAAGGTGCGCCGCGCGCCCCCCTTCTTGCCCATCATCTTCTCCAGCCACTCGAGCTTGCGCTCGGAGAGGCGGGGGTAGATGACCTCGTCGTCGAGATCGGGGAACGGTTCGAGGCGGACGACACGGACTTCCTGCATCGGCTCAAAGCTACTCTCCGGGTCAACCGATGCCGGACCGACGCCTCCTTCGCCGTGACATCCGTGACCTCGGCGAGCTGCTGGGGCGCACCCTGGTCCGCCAGGAGGGTGAGGCGATGCTGGAGCGGGTGGAGACGGCGCGGCGTGCCGTGCGCGACGATCGCGCCGCCGCGGCGGCGGCGCTGGCGAGCGCCGATCCCGCCACCGCGCGCCGCCTCGCCCGCGCCTTCACCACCTACTTCCACCTCGCCAACGTCGCCGAGCAGGTCCACCGCGGCCGCGACTGGGCGACGCGCCGGCGCGAGGCGGGCGGCGGCTGGCTGGCCGAGGCGGTGGCGCGGATCGGCGCCGACGAGGCGTTCGCCGGGCTCGCCGGGGGAGGCGACGACGCCCGCGCCCGCGCCGAGCTGCAGAAGCTGGTCGACCGCCTCCACGTGCGCCCGGTCTTCACCGCCCACCCGACCGAGGCGGCGCGCCGCACCGTGCTCGCCAAGCTGCGCGAGCTGGCCCGGCTCCTCGACGCGCTCGAGGCGGCCGACGGCGACGAGGCGGCGACGGCGCGGACGATGGCCAGGCTGGAAGAGCTGATCGACCTGCTCTGGCAGACCGACGAGATCCGCGTCGCCCGCCCCGAGGTCCTCGACGAGGCGCGCAACGCGGTCTACTACTTCGACGAGCTGGCCTCGGGCCCGATCCCGGACGTGCTCGAGGAGTTGGCCGCGCAGCTCGGCAGGCTCGGCGTCGCGCCGCCACTCGACCCGGCGCCGTTCGCGCTCGGCAGCTGGATCGGCGGCGACCGCGACGGCAACCCGACCGTCGGCCCGGCCGACACCCGCGCGATCCTGGCGCTCCAGCACGAGCACGGCGCGCGGCGGGCGGCGGCGCTGATCGACGAGCTGCGTGGCGACCTCTCGGTGTCGACCCGGATCGCGCCGGCGACGCCGGAGCTGGAGGCGAGCCTGGCGGCGGACCTCGACGCGCTGCCCGGACTCGATCCGCGCTACCGACGCCTGAACGCGGAGGAGCCCTACCGGCTGAAGCTGACCTGCGTGCGCGAGAAGCTGGCGAACACGCGGCGCCGGATCGACGTCGGCGGCGCCCACCGGCCCGGCCTCGACTACCTCGACGAGCGCGAGCTGCTGGCCGAGCTGCGGCTGATCCAGGAGTCGCTGGAGCGCCATCGCGGTGGCCTGATCGCGGCGGGACGGGTGGCGCGGGCGATGCGGGCGATCGCCTCGACCGGCCTGCGGATGGCGACGCTGGACGTGCGCGAGGAGGCCTCGGTCCACCACGGCGCGCTCGCGCAGCTCTTCGACCGGCTCGGCGAAATCGAGCTCCCTTATGAAGAGCTGGCGCGGGAGGAGCGGCGCGAAGTGCTCTCGGCGGAGCTGGCCTCGCGGCGGCCGCTCGCCCCCCACCCGCCGCCGCTCGACGACGGCGCCGCGCGCACCTACGGCGCCTTCGCCGAGATCCGCCGCGCCCACGAGCTCTACGGACCGGCCTGCGTCGAGTCCTACGTGATCTCGATGTGCCAGGGGGTCGACGACGTGCTGGCGCCGGCGCTGCTCGCCCGCGAAGCGGGGCTGCTCGACCTTGCCGAGGGTCATGCCGCGATCGGCTTCGTGCCGCTGCTGGAGACGCTCGAGGAGCTGCGCCGCGCCGACGAGTTCCTCGGCGAACTGCTCACCGATCCGAGCTACCGGCGGATCCTGGCGCTGCGCGGCGACGTGCAGGAGGTGATGCTCGGCTACTCGGACTCCAACAAGGAGGGCGGGATCGCGGCGAGCCAGTGGCAGATCCACCGCGCGCAGCAGCGCCTCCGCGCGGTCGCCGCCGAGCACGGGGTGCGCCTGCGGCTCTTCCACGGGCGCGGTGGCACCGTGGCGCGCGGCGGCGGGCCGACCCACGACGCGATCCTGGCGCAGCCGCCGGGGACGCTCGACGGCGAGATCAAGGTGACCGAGCAGGGCGAGGTGATCTCCGACAAGTACCTGCTGCCGGACCTGGCGCGGGAAAACCTGGAGCTCTCCCTCGGGGCGGCGCTGGAAGCGACGGTGCTCCACCGCCGCCCGCGGATCGACGCGCCGACCCTGGCGCGGTGGAGCGAGGCGATGGACACGGTCGAGGGCGCCGCCTTCGCGCGCTACCGCGAACTGGTCGAGGACCCGCTCCTGCCCGACTACTTCCTCGCCTCGACCCCGGTCGAGCTGCTGGCCGAGCTCCACCTCGGCTCGCGCCCGGCGCGCCGCCCCGACTCGGGCGGCGGCATCGCCGGCCTGCGCGCGATCCCCTGGGTCTTCGGCTGGACCCAGAGCCGCCAGATCGTCCCCGGCTGGTTCGGGGTGGGCAGCGGCCTGGCGGCCGCGCGCGCCGCGGGCCGGGGCGACGAGCTGGCGGCGATGGCCGGGGGCGAGCGCGGCGGCTGGCGCTTCTTCACCACCTTCCTCGCCAACATCGAGATGACCCTCTTCAAGACCGACCTCGAGATCGCCGCCCACTACGTCGCCCGCCTCGTCCCCGCCGATCTCGCCGGCCCCTGGGCCCTGATCCGGGAAGAGCACGAGCTGACCGTCCGCGAAGTCCTGCGCCTGACCGGCGGCGACGAACTGCTCGCCTCGAACCCCGACCTGGCCCGCACCCTCCGCGTCCGCGACGACTACCTCGCGCCGCTCCACTATCTCCAGGTGAGCCTGCTGGAGCGCTGGCGCGAGGAGTCGGCCCGCGGCGAGGGCGACGCCGAGGGCGCGAGCGATCGGCCCCCCGACCTCGCCCGCGCCCTCCTCCTCACCGTCAACGGCATCGCCGCGGGCCTGCGCAACACCGGGTGACGGCGTGTACAACGGCGAAATGCGGCCGACATGTCGGGGTGCGACGCGCAGTTGAAAAGGGACGCGGCCGTCCCGTCCACGACCCTGGCGGGCTGTGGCCGTGGCCGGGACGGCGGAGGGTGCGGGAAGAGGGCACGGGTCCGTGCGTCCCGCGGGTAGAGAAGCGCATGATCCGCCACGAAGGCCCGTGGTCCGCGACACCCCCCAACGTTGATGGGCCGAAAAGCGCTGATATAGAGCGCTTTTCGGCCCATCAACGTTGGGCGGGCACGGGACCGTGACGGAAGCGTCGAGTTCCTCCCGTCCCTGTGACCGGAAGAGCCCGGACGCGCATGATCGTGACGAAGACCATGAGACGTCACGGTTCCTCCCGACTTCCTCATCGCGCAGATCCGCCTACCGGACTTTGACCCCACCATG
>DASZUH010000473.1:0-5460 GCA_035547715.1 Solirubrobacterales bacterium | reverse complement strand
GAAGGGTGACGGAAGTCCGGAGTTCCTCCCGTCCGAACCCCCGGTTGTCGTTTGTTGCGCTATGCGGAACAAGCGACGCCCGGGGGGCACGCCGGCGGGCGGTGATCTCGGGTAGGCCACAGGGACGGGAGGAACTCCACGCTCCCGTCACCCTTCGTCCCGATTCGTCACGAATCGTCATGGCCTCGGTCACCCGCGGATCGGGCCGATGACGCCTGCCCGACTTTGACCCCACCATGGTGGGGTCAAAGTCGGGCAGGCGGATCTGCGTGATGAGGAAGTCTGGAGGGACCGTGACGTTCTGTGGGTCTTCGTCACGGACCCTGCGCGCCCGGACCCTTCTGGCCACAGGGACGCGACGAACTCCACCCTCCCGTCACGGTCCCGTGCCAACGCCATGTTGATGGGCCGAAAACTCCCCATATAGGGGAGTTTTCGGCCCATCAACATGAGGCCTGTCATGGACCTTGGGCGTTCGTGTCGGATCACGCGCCTCTCTGCACCGGGGACGCACGGACCCGTGACCTCTTCCCGCACACCCGGCCGTCCCGGCCACGGCCACAGCCCGCCAGGGTCGTGGACGGGACGGCCGGGCGCACCTCGGACGGCCGCTCCCTCCGGGCGCCGGCCCCCCGGCGCCGGTCTGCGGCGCGCCTAGAACCGCACCGGGACCCGGACGACGATCGCGGAGAAGCCGGCGACGACGCCGACGCCGTTGTTCGTCGCCCCGGTCGAAAGGGCCGTGCCTTCGCCTTTCAGTTCGCCGCAGGCCGGGTCTTCGGCTTCGACCACCAGTTCGCCGGCCAGGTAGCCGCCGATCTTGCAGGTGCCGGCGGCTTCGCCGGAGCTTTCGATCACGCGCAGCCGCAGCACCACCGGTTTGGTCGCTTCTTGCAGCGAGAGGATGTTCTTCTTGATCGCCAGGTACTTGATGCCCGCTTCGGTGATCCGGGCGATCTGGGCCTTTTTCTGGGCCGGGAAGACGCGCAGCTCGAGCTTACCGCCGCCGCCCGCGCGCAGCTGCAGGCCGAGGAAGGCTTTCTTCGCCACCTTCGCGGGCGTCGCCGCGCTGATCGTCCCGGTGGCGGCGATTTCGAGGTCCGAGCCGACCACCGGCGTCTTGTAGGCGCACTCTTCGGTCAGCTTGCCGACCGTGATCAGCAGCGAGGCCTTGCCGCCGCCGCGGGTGCATTCTTTGCCCGCCAGCTTCAGCACTTCGCTGCGCTGCGCGGTCGTTTCGAGCGCGTTGCGGTAGATGGCGACGAAGGCGGCCGAGGCGACGCCCGCGAGGACGAGCCCGACGACGCCGAAAACGGCGGTGGCGAGAAGGATCTTGGTCTTCATGCGATCGCCAACCTAAACACAGGCAAGGCCCGATGTTGCGTCCGGAGCCGGATTGGGCGCCGGATTTCGGCCCCGCCGCATACCGCGCTCGTCTATCGAGGCCCCCACATTCCGAAACCCAAATATCATCCGTGACATGAGCGACCATCGACTTCCCGAGCGTGACCGCCCCTGGGTGATGCGCACCTACGCGGGCCACTCAGACGCCAAACGCTCCAACGAGCTCTACCGGAAAAACCTGGCGAAGGGACAGACGGGCCTCTCGATCGCCTTCGACCTCCCGACCCAGACCGGCTACGACCCGGACCACGTCCTCGCCCGCGGCGAGGTCGGCAAGGTCGGCGTCTCGGTCGTCCACAAGGGCGACATGCACCAGCTCCTCGACGGCATCCCGCTCGACGAGATGAACACCTCGATGACGATCAACGCGACGGCCGCCTGGTTGCTCGGCCTCTACGTCACGGTCGCCGAGGAGAACGGCGTCCCCCGCTCGGCCCTCTCCGGCACGACCCAGAACGACATCATCAAGGAGTACCTCTCGCGCGGCACCTACGCCTTCCCGCCCGAGCCCAGCCTGCGGCTGATCGCCGACATGGTCGCCTTCACCGTCAACGAGGTGCCGCGCTGGAACCCGACCAACATCTGCAGCTACCACCTGCAGGAGGCGGGCGCGACGCCGGTCCAGGAGATCGCCTACGCGATGTCCACCGCGATCGCCGTGCTCGACGAGGTCAAGGAGCGCGGCCAGGTCGCCGAGGAGGACTTCCCCAAGGTCTTCGGCCGCATCTCCTTCTTCGTCAACGCCGGCATCCGGCTGATCGAAGAGATCGCCAAGCTCCGCACGATGGCCGCGCTCTGGGAGGAGATCGGCCGCGAGCGCTACGGCGTCACCGACGAGAAGATGCTGCGCTTCCGCTACGGCGTCCAGGTCAACAGCCTCGGCCTGACCGAGGCCCAGCCGGAGAACAACATCCAGCGGATCGTGGTCGAGGCGCTGGCCGTCACCCTCAGCCGTGACGCGCGCGCACGCGCATTGCAGCTGCCCGCCTGGAACGAGGCGATGGGCCTCCCCCGCCCCTGGGACCAGCAGTGGAGCCTGCGCATCCAACAGGTGCTCGCCAACGAGACCGACCTGCTCGAGTACCCCGACATCTTCACCGGCTCGGTGGTCATGGACGGCCTGGTCGAGGAGCTCTCGGCCGGGGCGCGGGCGGAGATGGAGGTGGTCGAGAAGCAGGGCGGCGCGGTCAAGGCGGTGCCCTACATGAAGGCGCGCCTGGTCGAGTCGCACCGCGAGCGCGTCGCCCGGATCGAGCGCGGCGAGCAGAAGGTGATCGGCCAGAACAGCTTCACCGAGACCGAGGAATCGCCGCTGACGGCGGGCGCCGACGGCGGCATCCTCACCCCCGACCCCGAGGTCGAGCGCGAGCGGATCGAGGCGCTCAAGGCCTGGAAGGCGAACCGCGACCAGGACGCGGTCGACGCGGCGCTGGCGGAGCTCGCCCGGGTTGCCGCCGACGACAACCTGAACATCATGCCCGCGACGATCGCCGCCGCCAAGGCGGGGGCGACGACCGGCGAGTGGTCGGAGACGATGCGCGAGGTCTTCGGCGCCTACCGCGGGCCGACCGGCGTCGACGGTGCCACCGCGCCGAGCGACCGCTCACAGCTGGAGACGATCCACAACCAGGTCGAGGCGACCAACGAACAGATCGGCCACCGGATGAAGATCCTGGTCGGCAAGCCGGGCCTCGACGGCCACTCCAACGGCGCCGAGCAGATCGCCCTGCGCGCCCGTGACGTCGGCATGGAGGTGATCTACCAGGGGATCCGCCTGACCCCCGCCGAGATCGCCGAGTCGGCGTTGCAGGAGGACGTCGACGTGGTCGGCCTCTCGATCCTCTCCGGCTCGCACCTCGAGCTGATCCCGGAGGTCGTCCGCCTGCTCGCCGAGGAGGGCGTCGACGTCCCGGTCGTGGTCGGCGGGATCATCCCGGCGGCCGACGCCGAGCGCCTCCGCGCGGCGGGCGTCGCCGGCGTCTACACGCCGAAGGACTTCGACGTCAACCGGATCATGTCGGAGATCGTCGACCTCGTCGCCGCCCGCAACGCCGCCCGCGCCGCGGCGTAGGCGCCGGCGCGGGGTTCGGCGGACGCCGAGGTCGGCGGCGCGCGACAATAGGGACATGAGCGATTTTCAAGACGAACGCTCGGCCTGGCTGCGCTGCTACCGCTGCTGGTCGCAGAACCTCGAGATCCAGATCCACTACGACGCGATCCGGCGGGTGGACCCGGAGACGGGGGCGCTGGCGGAAGGGGTCGACGAGGTGCAGGAAGCGGTCGTGCAGTGCCTCGACTGCATGCACGACCAGCCGCACCTGACCTTCGAGGACGACCGGGTGCGGCCGATCGACGAGCGTTGGCCGCGGATGGTCGCGGGGACGCCGTGGGTGGCGTCGTGCACGGTGCAGATCGACGCCGAGCGGGTCGAGAGCTGCTCCGGGCCCGAAGCGGCCGAGTTCCTCACCTACGGCGCCTTCGGCGACGCGGGCGTGCGCGAGTTCTTCACCCACGTCCGCTTCCACAAGCACGACGAGGAGCAGATCGTCGTCCACCTGCTGGTCGAGCTCTACGCGCGCTCCGCGCAGGAGGCGACCGAAGTGCTGGAGGAGGCGGCCGAGGGCACGCTGGAGATCACCTCGCTGGCCGAGGAGTCGCGCCCGCCCGCCCACGCCTCGGGCGAGGCGCACTAGCCTTTCCGGCTTGGCGACCCCGGACCGGAACACCGCGCCGCCCGCCGAGTGCGACCTCGTCGTCGTCGGCGGCGGCATCGTCGGGCAGGCGGTCGCGCGCGAGCTTCTCGCGCGGCGGCCCGGTGCCCGCCTCGCGGTGATCGAGGCCGAACCGCGGATCGGCGTCCACCAGACCGGCCGCTCGAGCGGCGTCATCCACGCCGGCATCTACTACGAGCCCGGCTCGCTGAAGGCGCGACTCTGCGTCGAAGGGTCGCGGGCGCTCTACGACTACTGCGACGAGCACGCGATCCCTTACCGCAGGTCGGGCAAGCTCGTGGTCGCGGTCGAGGAGTCGGAACTCGGGCGGCTCGACGAGCTCGAACGGCGCGGCACCCTGAACGAGGTGCCCGAGCTGCGCCGCGTCGGTGCCGACGAGATCGCCGCGATCGAGCCGCACGCCCGCGGCGTCGCCGCCCTCCACTCCCCCCACACCGGGGTCGTCGACTTCGTCGCCGTCGCCGAGTCCTATGCCGCCGACGTCGAGGCGGCGGGCGGCACGCTCCACCTCGGCACCGCGGTCCGCGGTGCCCGCCCGGGCGGCGGCAAGCTGGCGATCGAGCACTCGCGCGGCACCACCGTCGCCGCCGAGGCGGTGTTCTGCGCGGGCCTCTGGTCGGACCGCCTGGCGGTCGCCTGCGGCGCCCCCGCCGACCCGCGCATCGTCCCCTTCCGCGGCGGCTACCTGAAGCTCGGCCCGGCCGAGGCGGAGCTGGTCCGCGCCAACGTCTACCCGGTGCCCGACCCCGACCTCCCCTTCCTCGGCGCCCACCTGACCCGCAACTTCGCGGGCGACGTGCTGATCGGGCCGAGCGCGCTGATGGCACCCGCCCGCGACGCCTACGACCTCACCCAGGTGCGCCGCCGCGACCTCGGCGAAACGCTGCGCTGGCCGGGCACCTGGAAGATGATGGCCAACCACTGGCGCGCCGGCCTGATCGAGATGCGGAACGCCGTCAGCCCGGCGAGCTTCGTCGCCGAAGCGGCGCGGATGGTCCCCGCCCTGGCGGGCGCCAAGGCGACCGCCGGGCCGGCCGGCATCCGCGCCCAGGCGCTCGGTCGCGACGGCAAGCTGGTCGACGACTTCGTCGTCCACCGCACCGAGCACGCGGTCCACGTCCGCAACGCCCCCTCCCCCGCCGCGACCTCCTCCCTCGCGATCTCGAGGCTGATCGCGGACCGGCTCGAGCAGGTCGCGTAGCCGCCCGATTCCACGCTGGTCCAGGGGGCGAGGTGGCCGTCCGAGGTGCGTCGCGGCGTCCCGGCGGCGGCTCGCGGCCGGGGCGGCCGTCCGAGTTGCGTCCCGGGCGTCTCGTGGCGGCCC
>DASZUH010000472.1:0-7361 GCA_035547715.1 Solirubrobacterales bacterium | reverse complement strand
GGCACGACGTAGGCGACGATCAGCTGGCCCCAGCGCTCGTCGGCCAGGCCGACCACGCAGGAGTCGGCGACGCCGGGGTGCCCGTTCAGCACCTCCTCGACCTGCACCGGGTGGACGTTCTCGCCGCCCGAGATCAGCATGTCGTCGCCGCGGCCGACGATCGTCACGAACCCCTCCGCGTCCCAGGTCGCCAGGTCGCCGGTGTGGAACCAGCCGTCGCGGAAGCGCGCCGCCTGCTCCTCGGGCTGGTTGACGTAGGCGTACCCCGCCTTCGGCGTGCGGACGACGACCTCGCCGACCTCCTCGCCGTCGCGGGCGACCGGGTTCCCGGGGTCTGCCCCGTCGCCCTTGCTGCGCGCGACGACGACGTCGTCGTCGGTGCAGGCGCGGCCCGCCGAGCCGGCGTGCGCGGGCAGGTCGGCCGGGCGCAGGAACGTGTTCCAGAACGACTCGGTGGTGCCGTAGCCGTTGAAGATCCGCGGCGTGAGCACCTCCTGGTAGAGCAGGCACGCCTCGCGCTCGAGCGGCGCCCCCATCGTCACGATCCCGCGCAGGGTCGAGAGGTCACGCGGCGCGCGGCGCTGCTCCTCGCTCAGCATGGCCAGGTTGGTCGGCGCGCCGACGAGGAAGGTGAGGCCGCGCTCGGCGACCAGGTCGAGGACCCGCGCCGGGTCGAAGGCACGCAGCGAAACGGCCGCCGCGCCGACGTAGAAGACCGGGTTCGGCCCGCCCGAGTAGAGCCCGCCGCGGTGGAACCACGGGGTCATGTTCAGGGTGCGGTCGTCGGGGGCGAGGGGGAAGTGCATGATCACGTCGTGGGCGCTCATCACCTCGACCACGTCGTTGAGCGAGACCCCCTTCGGCAGGCCGGTGGTGCCCGAGGTGTAGAGGCGGGTGGTCTCGCCGTAGGCGCCGCGGTCGGGGAGCGGCGGCGGCGCGGCGTCGGCGTCGAGGAGCGCGTCGAAGTCCTCGCCGACGACCGCGGTCCAGCCCGGCTCGTGGGAGGCCAGCTCGAGCGCCTCGCGCGCCTGGCTCCCCAGTTCCGTGTCGAAGATGAACGCCGCCGGGCGCGAGTCGTCGAGAACGTGTGCAGTTTCGCCGGCCGAGAGGCGGAAGTTGATCGGCGTGGCGACCGCGCCGAGGCGGAGCGCGGCGAGCCAGGTGAGCGCAAACTCGGGGCCGTTGAAGAGCTGGAAGACGACCGGCTCGCCGGGGCGCACGCCGCGCGCGGCAAGCTCGCCGGCCAGCCGCTCGGCGTCGCGCCAGAGCTCGGCGTAGGTCCAGGCGCGCTCCCCCTCGGCCTCGCCGAGCGCCGGCCGCCCGGCGAAGCGTTCGGCGTTGCGGGCGACCCCGGCGAGGTAGCCGAAATCGCGCTCGAAGACGCCGCGGAAGCTGGTGGGGTCGTACTCGTACAAGGGCTGGACCTCCTCGCGGCGAACTCTATTCGGCGCCCGCTTGCGCCTCGCCTGTCGCGTCCCCTGAACCCGAGACGGAGAAGAACTTGATCTCACCCCGCCGCCTGTCCCTGCCGACCCTCGTTCTCGCCGCGATGATCGCCGCTCTTACCTTGCCCGCGGCGGCGAGCGCGGCGAGTGCCGAAACCGGCGTCGGCACCGGGGTCGGCGAGCACGGAACCGTCACCGGGACCGTGCCGCTGCGCGGCATGAACGTCGTCCTGATGGAAGCCCTGCCGGGCGGCAAGGCGCCGATCCGGCTGGGCAGCGCCCGCAGCGGCCGCGGCGGCAGCTTCACGCTGCGCTACTCGGGCGCCGAAGTCGAAACGGTCAAGTACCTCCTGGCGACGCGTCCAGGCGGCGCCGCCGAAGCGGGCTTCCCGATCGACGGGCAGAGCTACCGGCTCGGGCTGGCGCTCGGCGAAGGCCCCGTGCCGGGCGGGGCCAAGGTGAAGATCACCGAGCGCACCACGGTCGCGATGGGCTTCGCGATGGCCCAGTTCATCGGCGCGGGCGATCGCGTCGCCGGGCCGAACCCGGGCCTGAGGAACGCCGCCGCGATGAGCTCCGACCTGGTCACGACCGGGGGCGGCCTCGGCAAGGTGCTGCGCGAGTTCCCCAACGGCGGCTCGACCTCCACCCTCCCCACCTTCGACTCGCTCGCCAACCTGCTGACGATCTGCCGCCGTCAGGACATCGGCTGCGCCCGCCTGCTGTCGAAGGCCCGCATCCCGGGCGGCGCGCCGGCCCGCGACACGCTCGAAGCGGTCGTCGACATCGCCCGCTATCCCTGGCACGGCGTCCGTGACCTCTACAAGCTCTCGCTCGCGGCGCTCGGCCGGCGCGGCACCTGGCAGCCGGCGCTCGGGCAGGGCGAAGCGCCCGACGCCTGGACGCTGGCGCTCCGCTTCGAAGGCACCCCGCCCGGCATGGACGGCCCGGGCAACTTCTCGATCGACGCCGAAGGCAACCTCTGGGTCGGCGACAACTACGCCTACAGCCGCAAGTCGCGGCAGCCCACCTGCGGCAGCGACCAGCTCTTCCGCTTCACCCCGACCGGCCAGACCTACCCCGGCTCCCCCTACGCCGGCGGCGGCCTCAGCGGGGTCGGCTTCGGCGTCGCGGTCGACCTCTCCGAACGCGTGTGGGCCTCCAACTTCGGCTTCGAAGGCAAGGGCTGCACGACGGCGGCGAACCATACCTCGGTCTCCGTCTTCGACCTCGCGGGCAAGGCGCTCTCGCCCGCGGGCGGCTGGGAAGTCGGCAAGATCGACTGGCCGCAGGGGACGGTCGTCGACCGGCACGAAAACGTCTGGCTCGCCAACTGCGGCAACGACAGCGTGACCCGGATCGACGGCGACACCGTCCCCACGTCACCCGGAGGGACCCCGCCCACGGCGGTCAACTTCTCCGGCGCGGCGATCACCGCGGGAAGCGCCACCGGCTTCGAACGCCCCTTCGCCGATGCCCTCGACGCGCAGGGCAACCTCTACGTCACCGGCAACGCGAGCAACTCGGTCGCCGAGCTGTCGCCGGACGGCAAGACCGTCGCGATGTTCGCGGGCGGCGGCCTGCACCTGCCGCTGGGGATCGTCGTCGACGGCAACGGCTACGCCTGGGTCTCGAACTCGACATGGGTCGTGGCCCCCTGCCCGGGGACGCGGACGGCGAAAGAAGTCGCCGGGAGCGAGCCGAAAGGGGGCGGCGACGTCACCCTGATCAAGCCCGGCAAGGGCGGGCCGAAGGAGGTCGAGGGCGCCGGCCTCGTCAACCCGTGGGGGATCACGGTCGACGGCGACGACAACGTCTGGGTGGCGAACTTCGGCGGCCGCCGCCTGAGCGAGCTCTGCGGCAGCGAGCCGACCAGCTGCCCGCCCGGCAAACGGCGGACGGGCGCCTCGATCTCGCCGGAAAAGACCGGCTACGGCTTCGACGGCCTGGTCCGCAACACCGGCGTCATCGTCGACCCCGCGGGCAACGTCTGGCTGGCCAACAACTGGAAGAACGTGCCGATCCAGACCAACCCCGGCGGCTACCAGATCGTCGCCTACCTCGGCCTGGCCGCCCCGGTCCGCTCCCCCGCGATCGGCCCGCCCGTCGCGCCGTGAGATAGCGATCTGGGCGGGGGTGCGGACGGGGGTTCGGGGACGCGGGGACGGCGGGGCTCGAGGGCTCGGGGCCGCCGCGGCCGTCCGAGGTGCGTCCCGGGCGTCTCGTGGCGGCCCTGGCAGGTTGCCCGCTTGCCACGAGACGCCCGGGACGTGAGGGTTTCGCAGGGAAGGTCAAGGGTTCGCCACGATCTCCGCCCTTCCGTCACGGTTCCACATCAGGCGGGGACGCGATGCATGTTTTGACCTTGCCATGGCAGGGTCAAAACACGCATCGCGATCTGGGGGCATGAAGATCCGGGACGTTCCCGGAGTCTTCGTGACGGGAGGCGCGCACTTCGTGGAGGAACACGCGCCTCGCCCCGGCACCCGTCACGAACCCTCCTCACTCCCCACACACCCGGGCGCACTCTCCCCGCACCCTCGGCCGTCCCGGCCACGGCCACAACCTGCCAGGGTCGTGGACGGGACGGCCGCGTGCCCTACCCATCTAGGCTGGGCGACTTGGCACGGCTCTTCGCAGGCGGTCCCGACGAGCGCTCATCCCGACGGCGCTGGACCGATCGGCTCGTCGGCATCGGCGTCGGGATCCTGCTCGGGCTGGGCGTGCTCGTCTATTTCGTCTTCGTCCACTCGGAAGGGACGATCGATGCGCCGAAGGTGAAGGGGGTCGAATCGGGTCGGGAAGCGGGAGGATCGATCCCGGGCGAAGGGTCCACGCCGTCGCATCCCGGCTCTTCGGAGGAACCGGCCGCAGGCGAACCGAGGGCGGGCGAGGGCGGCGGGAAGCCGCGGAAGAGGCCGGTCCCGGTGGTGAAGGTGATCGGCGGCGCCCCGCCGATCGGCGCCGGGCCGAAGAAGCTGAGCTTCACCGAGGGCGAAAAGGTCCGCTTCGAGATCGAGACGAACGAACCGTTCACCTTCGAAATCAAGGGCCTCGGGATCACCCGGTCGATCGAAAAGAGCTCGGTCATCTCGTTCAAGGCGACCAAGGCCGGCCAGTTCCCGGTGATCTCGACGACGACCCTGATCGGCGTCGCCGACCTCCTGATCAAGGCGAAGTAGCGCCGCACGGCGGAGACACGGCGAGTGCGCGAACCCTTTTCCGGGTTCGTACAAGTAAGGGATATGCACGCGCAACCGCTCGACGGCGAGGCGATCGCCGCCTCCCTCTCCGATCCGCGGGCGTTCGGGGTCATCTTCGAGCGGCATTTCGACGAGATCCACGGTTACCTGAGGCGGCGGCTCGACCGCCAGCTCGCCGACGAGCTCGCCTCGCAGACCTTCCTCGTCGCCTTCGACGGCCGCGCCCGCTTCGATCGCCGACGCGCCGACGCGCGGCCCTGGCTGTTCGGCATCGCCACCAACCTCACCCGCAACCACCGCCGGCGCGAGATCCGCGAACTGCGGGCGCTGGCCGAGCTGGCGCCGGAAGCGGTGATCGGGATCGAGGGGGTCGAGGCGCGGGTCGACGCCGAGCGCCGTCGCGGCGCCCTCGCCCGGGCGCTCGCCGACCTGCCCGCCGAGGAGGCCGACGTGCTGCTGCTGCTCGTCTGGGCGGAACTCGACCAAGGCGAGATCGCCGAAGCGCTCGGGATCCCGCCCGGCACCGTGAAGTCGCGGCTCTCGCGGGCGCGAAGGCGACTGCGGGACGACCTCGAAGGCGCGGACGACGGCGCCGAATCCACCAACGCGACCGCCGGAGGTGCCCGATGGACGACCTGACCCAGATCCGTGACTTCCGCGCCGAGTGCGCGGGCGACGACCCTCGCGCGCGCGCCGCGGCCCGGCGCGCGCTCGAGGCCCGCTTCGAGATGGCGGGCGCGGTGGTGCGGCCGGCCCGGACCCGGCGGCGCCACCGCGGCCTCTTCGCGCTCGGCGGTGCGGTGCTGGCCGCCGCGATCGTCGCCGCCGTCATCGTCGTCGGCTCCGGCTCGACCGCTTCTCCGGCCGCCGCCGAGGTCCTGCGCCGCGCCGCGGTCGCCGCCGGCGGCGGCAGGCAGCCCGAGCTGCCGCGGCCGGGCCAGTTCTTCCACGCCAGGCGGATGACGGTCGAACTCGAGGGCTGGATCCCCGGCGGCTCCTCCACCGGCGGCGGCCAGTTGAAGGGCCACGGCGCCTTCAACGCGCTGATCTCGAAGACGACCGAATCCTGGAGCGGCCCCGACCGGACGATGCGCGACCGCGAAAAGATGACTGCCCCGCCGCGCTTCCTCTCGGCGTCGGAGCGGCGCCGCTGGCAGCGGGCGGGCTCGCCGCTGCCGGGGATCTTCAACCCCGAAAACCAGCGCCCGCTGCTCGAAGCGGCCGCACGGCACGACAACCAGACGCTGGTCGCCCGCCCCGGCCTGTTCGACCTCGAATCGACGCTGCCGAAGGGTCGCGGCCCGGGGCGGAACTTCGGCTACCCGGACGCCTCCCGGCTGCCGACCCGGCCGGAAGCGCTGCGCCGCGCGATCGAACACAACCGCGACCCCAGGTTCGGCTACACCGCCACCGAAAAGGGCGGGCCCCTCGGCGACGAAGAAACGATCTACGCCCTCTGGGGACTCCTCTCGAATCCGAGCGCGACCCCGGCCCTGCGGGCCGCGACCTTCAACGCCCTCGCCGAACTGCCGGGGATCGAGCTCCGCACCGGCGCCAAGGATCTGGCCGGGCGCGAGGGCGACGCGATCCGCTACTTCGAGAAGAGCTCCGGCGAGGCGATCGAAGACATCTTCGACCCCGCCACCGCGGAAGTCCTCGGCGACCGCTGGATCCTGATCGAACCGGGCAAGAGCCCGGCCACCGTCGGCCTCCCGCAGGGCCTCGTGATCCGCGCCAACGCCTACCTCGGCGGCAAGGTCGTCGACTCGACCCGCGAACGCTGAGGTCGCATCGGGCTCAAGGCGAGCGCTCCCCGTCCGATCACAAGGACATGGGAACGCCGGAGGTATCGACGCGGCCGCACGAGGCCGGGGCGCACGCGCAGGCCGAGGCCGACCGGAGGTGGCGTCGGCTCCTGATCGTGGTGATCGGATCACTTGCCGTCGCCAGCCTCGCCTTCGTCGTCTTCCACGGCCATGGGCTCGCCCTGGTGGAGACGGAGCTGATCGCCCTGCTGGTCATGGTGGTCGCCTCCGCCGGGCTCGAGGCGTCGGCCGGACGCTGGGCGCGCGGGGCGGCGGGCGAGCGCAAGGTCGGCGCGACGCTGGAAGGGCTCGGCCCCGGCTGGCACGTCCTCCACGACATCTATCTCGGCCGCGGCAACATCGACCACATCGTCGTCGGCCCCGGCGGGACCTTCGCCGTCGAGACCAAGAGCCACCGCGGCCGGATATCCCTCGACCGCCTCGACGAGCGGATGCTGAAGCAGACCTACGCGGAGAAGAAACTGCTCGAGTCGATCAGCGGGCTCGAGGTCGAGGCGCTGCTCGTCTTCAGTCGGGCCTGGCTGGTCGGATCCGTGCCGGCCCGTCGTCGCGGCGTCACCGTGATCCCGGATCGCATGCTCGCCGGCTGGCTCGAGCACCGCCGCCCGCGCCTCAGGACCGAGGAGGCCGACGAGATCGCGAGCCGCCTGCGGCTCGCGCTCGAAGTCGACGCGGCCGCGATGAGCTGACGATCGGTCTGCCGCCGTCGCCGGCGATGGCGCGAGCCGGGGGCGGCGTCTCGGTTTTGGGCTCGGGGGGTTAGGGGTTGATTCAGGGATGGGGGCGGCGCAAGCTTGCGCCCGGGCGGGGGCGCGGGCGGGCGGGCCAGGATGGGCGGCCGTCCGAGGGGCGCCCGGCCATCTCGGTGGCGGCCCTGGCAGGTTGTG
>DASZUH010000471.1:0-12222 GCA_035547715.1 Solirubrobacterales bacterium | reverse complement strand
GGCCGGGAGGGTGCGTTCGTCGCTTGACCACCATAGGCGTACACGCGACGACCGCACCCGGGCGATGCATGAGGAAGTGGGGAGGGACCGTGACGTTCCATGGGCCTTCGTCGCAGGCCACGTACGCCCGGGCCCTTCCGGGCACAGGGACGCGACGAGCCCCACCCTCCCGTCACGGTCCCGAGCGCACCCCACGTTGATGGGCCGAAAACTTGCCATATAGGCAAGTTTTCGGCCCATCAACATGAGGCCTGTCATGGACCTTGGGCGTTCGTGTCGGATCATGCGCTTCTCTACCCGCGGGACGCACGGACCCTTGACCTCTTCCCGCACCCTCGGCCGTCCCGGCCACGGCCACGGCCCGCCAGGGCCGTGGACGGGACGGCCGCGTCCCTTCGCCCCCGCCCCGGACGCCGGCTCGAGCGCCCTAATCCCGCGCCACGCGGCGGCGTTCGAAGCCGACCGTGACGCGGCGGGCGGTGAAGCGCCAGCCCTCCTCGGTGAGGCGGAACGTGTCGTGCAGCTCGCCCACCCACTTCGGCGTGTCGGCCGGGACCGGCAGCGAGTCGTCGCCCTCGGCGCGGTCGTGGCGGTAGTTGATCATGTAGGCGAGGCTGGACGCCTCGGTCGCCGAGATCGGCTCCACGGCGACGTTGGTGCAGACGTGGCGGGAGACGCGGCGGGCGAGCTCGCCGCGGCGGGTGAACCAGGCGCGGATCTTCTCGCGGCCCTCGAGCACGAGGTCGGTCCCTTCCCAGCGTCCGTCCTCGGCGAAGAGGTCGGCGATCGCGGCGGCTTCGCCGAAGTCGACGCGGCGCGCGTACTCGTAGATCAGCCGCTCGCAGGCACGTTCGATCGCCAGCCGTTCGAGCCCGGTCGGCGCGCCGCTCTCGTCGCCGCTCAACTGCCCGCCCGCAGGTCCAGTTCGGCGCCTTCGGGGCCGGGCACGGCAAAGGTCGCCGTCAGCTCGGTGCCGCCCGCCCCGCCGGTGCCGATCCGCAGCTCGCCGCCGCAATCGCCGACCGCGCGCCGCAGCGCCCCGAGCCCGTGGCCGGGCTCCGCGTCCTCGCTGTAGCCGACGCCGTCGTCGCGCACCGCCAGCCGCAGGCGGCCCTCGCCGTCGAGGCCGAGGCCGAGGACGGCGCGACACTCCCCGGCGTGCTTGGCGACGTTGACCAGGCCCTCGCGGGCGACCCGCAGCAGCACCGCGGTCGCCTCCTCGCCGAGGCCGAAGGCGGCCAGCAGCGCCCCCTCGTCCAGATCCAGCTCGACCGCTCGGTGGAACTCGTACTCGACCGCCGCGGCGACCGCGGCGAGGCGCTCGCCGAGCGGCTCGACCGCCGGCTCGGAGATCTCCTCGATCACCTCGCGGATCGCCCGGTCGCCGCGGACCAGGAAGCCGAGGGCGCGCTCCACCCGGGCGGCCGTCTGCTCGTCGGCCCGTTCGAGGATCGCATCGAGGTTGAGCTGGGCGGCGAACAGAAGCTGGGCGACGTCGTCGTGCAGGCCGTCGGCGATGCGACGACGCTCGCGCAGCCGCGCCGACTCGGCCTGCTCGGTCTGGATCGCCTCGGCGGCGGCCCCGAACGCGGCGAGACTGGCGAGCCGGACCAAGGCTCGTCGCTCCTCCTTCTCGAACGGCAGCGCCCAGCCGCGCCAGGCGGCGAGGGTGCCGTAGCGCTCCTCGCCGCAGCGGACCGGGACGAAGCAGGAAGCGTGTCCGGTCGCCTCGCCATGGCCGAGCTCCGCCGCTTCGCTGCGCATCTCCGGCTCGGCGGCGGCGTCGACCAGGACCTCGGCAGGTGCCTCGCCCCAGGCGAGCGGCTCGCCCCGCGCCGGCACCAGGACCAGGGCGTCGGCGTCGAGCGCCTCGCCCATCGCCTCCAGGGTCGGGCCGAGGATCTCGGCGCCACGATCGCTCGAGGCGACGGCGACGGCGACCCCGGCAAGGATCGACTCGACCCGCTGCTCGTGGCGCAGGTCGCGCAGCTTCAGCGACAGCTCGACCGCGGCCGCGACCCGCGGCAGCACGGCCTCGGCGGCGGCCAGGTCGGCGACGCCGAAGTCCTCCGGCCCGTTGGCGAAGTGGAGGATCCCGACCCGCCGTCCGGCGACCGTCAGCGGCACCGTCATCAGCCGCCTGATCCCCAGGGTGCGGGTCTGCTCGGGGAGCACGCCGGGATCGTCGAGGGCTTCGTTGCAGATATAGGGACGGCCGGTGGCGAACACGCGGGCCGCATTGCTGCAAGGGTCGTCGACGTGGACCTGGGTCCGCCGCCGCAGCTCACGGCCGGCGCCGAAGCCGCCCGGCAACAGCCGCAGCATCCCGGCCTGCGGCTCCCAGCCCATCACCCCGGCGAGGCGGGCACCGAAGAGCGGGGCGACCCGCTCGCTGATCACGCCGCTCAGCTCCTCCAGGCTCTGGACGCCGAGGAGCGCCGAATCCAGGTCGGCGAGCGTCGAGCCCGCCGCCGCCGCGCCCGGCCCGAGCCGGTGCCGGGCGACCGAGATCGCCAGCTGGCGCGAGTAGGCGGTGATCAGGCAGGCGTTGGCGAAGGGGCCGGGTTCGCAGCGCAGCGCGTAGACCGAGCCGATCCGCCGCCCCTCCAGCGTCACCCCCGCGGCCAGGCCGACGGCAAACCCGTGCCCGGCGGCGAGACGGGCGGCGGCACCGTCGCGGGAGGCCATGAAGTCGACCAGCAACGGTTCGTCGCCGCGGAAGCCGAGCCCGCGATCGAGCCGGCCGATGTCGCGGCGCAGGCGCTCGAGGCCGTCGTCGTCGAAGCGGTCGACGATCGCCACCGGGACCGGTGTCGGCTGCGATCCCCCGGCGGGCGGGTCGAGCGCGATCAGGACGGCGTCGGCGGCGAGCGCGCGGCGGGCGGCGTCCGCCAGCTCGTCGAGCTCGACCAGGTCCTCCGTGGGCGCCACCAGCTGGGTCGCGCTCATAGCTCTACCTGCGGGACCCCGTCCTCGAGCGCGGGGGCGATGAACCCGGCCCGGATCGCCTTGGCGATCAATTCGGTCTTCGTCCGCGCCGAGAACTTCTCCTTCAGCTTCTGCACGTGGAAGCGGACGGTCGACTCGGAGATGAAGAGCTTCTCGCCGATCTCGCTGTTGGTCAGCCCCTGGGCGGCGAGCTCGAGCACCGATTCCTGGCGCGGGGTCGGGATCGTCGCCTCGGCGCGATCGCTGACCAGTTTGTGCAGCTGCTTGACGATCTGCGGGGCGGCCGAGATCTCGACCGCGCTGTCGCCCGCCATCACCATCTCGATCGTCGCGATCAGCTCGCCGAGGCCCGCCGCCTTGGTCACGTAGCCGGAGGCGCCGGCGTCGAGCGCGGCCCGCACGGCCCCTTCGCCGAGGTAGGAGGTGACGATGATCACCCTGGTGCTCGGCATCCGCCGACAGATCTCCCGGGTCAGATCCTCGCCGCGCATGTCCGGCAGGCGGAGGTCGACGAGGGCGATGTCGGGCAGCGTCTGGCGCGCCCGTTCGAGGGCCGCCCTTCCGGTCCCGGCGGTTCCGACGACCTCGAACCGAGGGTCGGCCGCCAGGGTCGACTCGAGCCCGGCGCGGACCACCTCGTGGTCGTCGACGATCAGCAAGCGTGTTGACATAGGGCCTACCGCTCCTCCTCCCGGAGTCCCTCTCCGAGGATCCGGATGATACACCTTGCGTGCTTTATTGCAAGCCTACCGTGCGGTTGTTCGCGAACTCTCGAGAGGCTCCTCGGAGGGCTACCAACCGATCAGCGTGGCGATGTCCCTGCGCAGGCCCGGAAATACGAAACGGGACCATGCAGTGCGGATATCCGGGGTTTCCCCGCGTGCGTAAAGGTGGATTCCGGTGCCCATTATCGAGAACAGCATCAGGGCGCCGAGCACCGCGTACAAATTGGCTACCGACCGGTCGATAGCCATCCCTGACAGCGCCTCGTAACGGCGGTCGAACCACTCCTCCTCGGCGACCGCGCCGAGCAGCGGCGAGCCGGGGGCGACGAAGCGGCCGGCGCTGTAGTCCAGCGACATGTAGCCGAAATCGAAGCGACGATCGCCGATCGAGGCGAGCTCCCAGTCGAGGACGGCGGAGAGGCGGCCGTCGTCGACCAGGCAGTTGCCGATCCGATAGTCGCCGTGGACCAGCGTCGGCGCGATCGGCTCGGGCTCGTGGTCGAGCAGCCAGGCGTAGGCCTCCTCGACGACCGGGTCGCGGACCAGGCGGACGTCTTCGTAGATCCCACGCCAGTGTTCGACCGTGGCCCGGTAGTCGCGCGCGAGGACGCCGTCGAGCCGGCCGAGGTCGACGGCGTGGATCGCGGCGAGGTCGGCGACGAAGTCCTCCGCGATCGAGCGCGACCCGGCCCAGTTGCGCTCGAGCAGCTCGCGGTCGCGCCCGCGCCAGACGTTGACCGCGTCGCCGGGCAGGCGGTCCATGACGAAGAAGGGGCCGCCGAACGGGGTGTCCTCGGACGGCTCGTAGCCGTGCACCGCGGGGACCGGGATCGGCTCCTCGGCGAGCGCCGCGAAGATCCGGAACTCCTGGCCGAGGTCGGTGTCGAGCACCGAGTCCTGCGGGCGGACGCGGACGATGTAGCGCCGCGGCGCGCTGCCGCGCTCGGGGTCGAGGAGGTCGAGCGCGTAGGTGTGGCGCGACCATCCCCCCTCCATCTGGACCAGCGACTCGACCCGGGCGGCCGAGCCGGCGGCGCCGGCGGCGCGCATCAGCTCGAGCGCCGCGTCGGCGCGGGCCGCGGCGCTCACCGGCCCGCCTCCGGCGGGACGCGCTCGCCGGCGAGGGCGGCGAGCTCGAGCTCGGTCATCTCGCGCAAGACCGCGAGCAGGCGCCCGCGCAGCTCGGGGTCGCGGCCGTCGCGCAGCTCGGCCAGCAGGTCGCCGAGCGCCGCCCCCAGCTGGTCGCCGTCGTCGGCGGCGGCGATCCGCCCGGCGGCCGCGTCGAGGGTCGGGTCGGCGCCCGCGGCGGCGATCTCCTCGCCGAGCCGGCGGCGGGTCCGGCGCAGCAGCGCCTCGCGCGAGGCGAGTTCGGCGGCGAGCAGCCCGGCGATGCTGGCGCCGGAGAGCAGCTGACCGCGGGCGAAGTCGTCGAGCGGGCCCTCGGCCCTGGCCGCGGCCCGCATCGTCCGCCCCATCCCGGCGATCAGTTCATCGGCACCGAGCGGGTTGAACACGGCGGCTCAGAGGGTTCCCTCGGGGTCGACGCGCTCGCGCAGCAGGCTCAGCTCGGCCGCGGTCGGCGGCTCGGTGACGACCGGCTCGGCGGGCGCGACGAGCTCGAACCCGGTCGCCTCGCGCACCTGGTCGAGCGAGACGCCCTCGTGCAGCGAACGAATCCGCATCTCACCGTCCTGGTCGAAGTCGAAGACGCCGAGCGGCGACAGTACCAGCCGCGGTCCGCCCCCGGGGAAGCCGAGCCGGCGGCGCTCGGCGCGGTCGCCGAGGGCGGTGATCAGCGCCACCCGCTCGACGAAGGTGCGGGGGTCGTGGCGGGGCATGACGATGTAGTAGCCGCGGCAGTTGGTGCTCATCGTCGCCAGCGCGACGCCGCCGGGCCCGCGCACCTTCCAGCCGCCCTCGCCGTCGGGGATGCCGAACAGGTTGACGTTGCCGCGGCGGTCGACCTGCAGGCCGCCGACGAAGAAGACGTCGGGGCGGCCCGCGTCGTCGAAGACCCGCTCCTGGACCATCGTCGCCTCGCCGACCAGCGAGCGCGGGTCGAAGAGGAACGGGTGGACCGCGGGCGGCGGGCGGTCGCCGGCGAGGTTGTTGATGCCGAGCCCGAGGACGAGGCGGAGGTCGGGGTTGCTGGTCAGGCTCGCCATCACCGCGGCGGCCCGCGCCATCGGCATGTTGGCGCCGACCTGCACGCTGCGGTCCTCGGCCTCGATGTCGCGGGCGAGGAGGACGGCGAACAGCTCGTCGATCGTGTGCCCGGCCATCAGATCAGGAGCGAGGAGATGCGGCGGATGCCGATCTCCTCGAGGTAGGCGTCGTGGTCGGCGGCGCCCTCGAGGTAGCGCCGCAGGTAGCTCGCCAGCTCCGCCTCGCCGGCGCGGCCGGCGGCGGCGTACTCGGCGAGGTGCTCGCCGTCGGCGACCATCCAGGCGTTGGAGTAAGGGTGGGTGCCGAACGGGGCCCGGACCACCTGGGTCTGGCGCCAGAACCAGGTGCGGGCGGGGTCGCGGCGGATCTGGTCGTTACCGACGACGCGGTCGACCTGGACGACGACGCGGTCGGCGGCGGCGCCGAGCAGCTGGTCCATGTTGCCGGTCCCCTCGACCTGCGCGTTGCCGAACTCGTCGGCGGTCTCGGCGTAGATCAGGGCGAAGTCGAGCCGCAGCGCCGGCACCGCGATCAGCGTCTCGCCCGCGACCGGGTCCTGGAACTCGACCAGCTCCGGGTTCAGCTCGGGGAACGCGGTGCCCGCGCCGCCGCGCCAGGGCAGGAACGGCAGCCGCTGGGCCGCCGCCCGCAGCGCCGCGACGCAATGGGCCTCGTCGAGGTCGCGGACCGTCACCCCTCCCTCCTGGGCGGCGCGGCGGAACACCGGGGCGACGCCGGCGGCGCCCTCCATGCCGACGTAGGAGGCGACGACGGTCGAGACGCAGCCGGCCGCGATCAGGAGGTCGACGTCGAGGCCGCCGGTCGGGGCGACGACGGTCAGGTCGCGGACGCCGCGCCGTGCCAGGGCCCGCACCAGCGCCATCGGGTGGGCGGCGGTGACCGCGCCGCCGATCCCGACCACGGCGCCGTCGGGGATCGCGGCGACCGCCTCGTCGGCCGAGGCGAGGACCGAGGTCCGGGCGCTCACGCGACGGTCCCCGCGACCAGCTCCGTCGGCGAGGGCAGCCGCTCGAGCCGCGCGACCGCGTCGGTCAGCCGCCGCAGCCCGTCGGCGTCGATCGCCATCTCGCCCAGCATCCGGCGCGAGTTCTCGACCACGCCCTCCCAGGTCCAGCCGTAGGTCTCGGGCTCGGCGACCAGCTCGCGGACGTGGACGGCGCCGTCGGCGGTGGTCAGCTCGACCCGGGCGCCGAGCGGCGCGATCGCCTCGTCGGCGAGGATCGTGGTGCGCCCGACCAGCCCGAGCAGCTCGGGATCGTCGCCTTCGCGCAGCCCGCCGAGGGTGGCGTCGCGGTCCTTCACCGCCATCGCCAGGCAGTACTGGGCGCTCATCAGGGCGGCGCCGACGCCGTCGAAGGGGCCCGCGTTGAGCGTCCCCGGATAGGCGTGGTCGCCGGGGTTGAGCCAGCAGCGGATCGCGGTCACCGCGGCGGGCGCGAGGTCGTTCTCCTCGACCAGCTCGATCGCCGCCGCCACCGGGCTCTGGGTGATGTTGCAGATCGGGAAGGGCTTGTAGACGATCTCGAGGATCCGCCAGCGCCCGCCCATCTCCCAGTCGCCCGCGGCGGCGTCCTCGGCGCCGGCGAAGGCGCGGGCGAAGCCGGCGTCACCCTCGTAGAAGTGACGCGCGCCGACGGCGCCGGCGGCGGCCAGGTCGGCGGCGGCGATGCCGTTGCGGGCGGCCATGCCGAGCTCCCAGCGCCACTCGCTGCTGCCGTCGATCCAGGCCTGGTTGAGGCCGCCGGAGAAGCTGCCCGCGATCGCGATCGCGTTGGCGCAGCCGCCGGCGTCGAGGCCGAGCAGGGAGGCCGCCGCGGCGGCCGCACCAAGCGTGCCGAAGACCATCGAGGCGCGGAAGCCACGCGCGGTGGTCGCCGCGGCGAGGCGCTCACCGACGGCGGTGGCGACCTCGTAGCCGGCCAGCGCCGCGGCGGCGAAGGCGGCGCCGTCGCGGCCCTCGCGCTCGGCGACCGCGAAGGCCGCCGGCAGCACCGCCGAGCCGGCGTGGGTGCGCGCCGCCATGTGGGTGTCGTCCTGGGCGCGGGCGTGCATCAGGGCGGCGTTGAGGAAGGCGGCCCGTTCGGCGCCGAGCCTGACGCCGGCGCAGAGCACGGTCGCCTCGGCGGCGCCGTCGGCGCGCGCCAGGGGCGCCAGGGCGGGCCACTCGCTGTGGGCGGCGGCGGCGCAGCCGAGGTCGTGGAGGACGTTGCAGCGCAGCTTCTCCAGCACCGCGGCGGGCGGCTCGGCGGCCGCCATCCCGGCGGCGAACTCGCCCAACGTCCGGGCGACCGTGGCGTCCGCGGCGACGGTCACGCGCCCGCCCTCTCCAGTTCGTCCTTGACCGTGCCGAGGAAGCGGGCGCCTTCGGTCCCGGTCAGGACGCGGTGGTCGCAGCCGAGGGTGAGTCGCAGCGCCCGCCTGCCCTCGGCGTCGGCGGGCGCCGCGGCGCCGACGCCGAGGATCGCCGCCTGGGGCGGGTTCAGCACCGGGTCGAAGTCCTCGATCCCGAACATGCCGAGGTTGGAGACGGTGAAGGTCGCATCGCTCAGGACGTCGCGGCCGAGTCGGCGCTCGGCCGCGGCGGCGGCGAGCTCGCGGGTGGCCGTGGCGACCTCGGCCAGACCCTTGCGATCGGCGTCGTAGACCGCCGGCACGACGAGGCCGTCCGGCACCGAGATCGCGACGCCGACATTGACCCGCGGGTGGCGCGTGACGCCGTCCTCGTCGTAGGAGGCGTTGACCTCGGGGTGGGCGGCCAGCGCCCGGCCGACGGCGACCAGCAGGTAATCGTTGAGGGTCGGCCGGGGGCCGTCGCCCGCCTCCTCGGCCAGGCGCGCCCGGGCCGCCATCGCGGGCGCCGCGTCGGCGGTCACCCGCAGGTAGAAGCAGGGGACGAGCGCCGCCTCCGACATGCGCCGGGCCATCGCCCGCCGCATCAGCGAGAGCTTGACCGGCTCGGCCTCGCCGCGCCCGGGCTGCTCGGCGAGCGCGCCCTCAGCCATCGTCGATCACGGCGAAGACCTGGTCGGACTGGGCCAGCTCGCCCTCGCCCAGCAGCTCGGCGACGACGCCGGCGACCGGCGCGGTCAGGTCCATGTTCGCCTTGTCGGTGGCCACTTCGAGCAGCGGCTGACCGGCCTCGACGCGGTCGCCGACCTTGACGTGATGGACCACGACCTCGACTTCCTCGTCGGGTTTGGCGTCCTCGATCCGGACCTCGACACTCATGCCTACTCCTTTCCGACGCAGGCGCGGATGGCGCTCGCGACGTCGTCGGCCCCCGGCGCGCGCGCCTCGGCCAGCGGCAGCGGGGTGGGGATGTTGATGAAGGGCGAGGTGACCCGGATCGGCGGCGCGTCCATCTCCTCGAGGCAGCTTTCGGTGACCCGGGCGCAGACCTCGGCGGCGAAGCTGCAAGGGGCCGTCGCCTCGACGGCGACCACCAGCCGCGAGGTGCGGCGGACCGAGTCGATCACGGTCTGGGCGTCGAAGGGCGAGAGCGTGCGCGGGTCGATCACCTCGACCGAGATCCCCTCGTCCTCGACTTCCTCGGCCGCCTGCAGGGCCCGTTCGACCAGGCGGCCGATCGCGACCACGGTGACGTCCTCGCCCTCCCGCCGCACCGCCGCCTTGCCGATCGGGACCAGCCTCTCCCCGTCCGGCACCTCGGTCCGCTTGGTGAGCAGGCCCTGGGTTTCGATGAACAGGGTCGGGTCGTCGTCGCGGATCGCCGACTTGAGCAGGCCCTTGGCGTCGGCGGCGTTGGACGGCATCAGCACCTTGAGGCCGGGGACGGCGCAGAACCAGGCCTCGATGTTCTGCGAGTGCTGGGCGCCGTTGTGGCCGCCGGCGCCGCACATCGTGCGGATCGTCAGCGGCAGCGAATGGCCGGTGAAGTAGCGGTACTTGGCCGCCTGGTTGACGATCTGGTCGGCCGCCAGCATCGCGAAGTCGAAGAACATCAGCTCGACGATCGGCCGCAGCCCGACCGCCGCCGAGCCGGTGCCGAGCCCGACCAGCAACGCCTCGCTGATCGGCGTGTCGCGCACCCGCGAGGGGCCGAAGGCGTCGAGCAGGCCGCGGGTGATGCCGTAGGGGCCGCCGACCCGGGCGACGTCCTCGCCGATCAGGACGGTGGCGTCGTCGCGCTCCATCTCCTCGAACAGGGCCTGGTTCACGCCCTGCCAGAATTTGAGCGAGCCGCTTTTCGCCGGGGCGCTCATGCGAGCTCCGCGTAGTGGCCGACGGCGAGCACGTCCTCGCCCGCGAGCGGGCTCTGCAGGGCGAACTCCAGGGCCGCGGCGATCTCGCCCTCGACCTCCTCGTCGGCGCCGTCGGCGAGTGCCGGATCGAGCTTCGCGCGGGTGACCGGCAGCGGGTCCCCGGCGCGCCCCTCGGCGACCTCGACCTCGTCGCGATAGGCGGCCTTGTCGCCGGCGAAGTGGCCCAACCAGCGATAGGTACGGGCTTCGACCAGGGTCGGCCCTCCGCCCGCGCGGGCGCGGGCGACGGCCTCGGCGACCGCCTCGGCGACCAGGTCGACGTCGTTGCCGTCGACCGAGACGCCCGGCATGTCGTAGCCCTCGGCCCGCCGCCAGATCTCGCCGGCGACGTGGACCGACTGATGGGTCATCTCGACGTAGACGTTGTTCTCGCAGAGCATCACCAGCGGCAGCTTCCAGAGCGAGGCGGTGTTGAGCGCTTCGCCGAAGACGCCGTTGGCGGCGGCGCCCTCGCCGAAGAAGCAGAGGCAGACGTCGTCGCGCTCCTCGACCTGGAAGCCGAAGGCGGCCCCGGTGGCGATCGGGATGCCGCCGCCGACGATCCCGTTGGTGCCGAGGATGCCGAGCTCCGGGACCGCGATGTGCATCGAGCCGCCGCGGCCGCGGGAGTAGCCGGTCGCGCGGCCGAGCAGCTCGGCCATCATCCGGTCGGGATGGGCGCCCTTGGCGATGCAGTGGTGATGGCCGCGGTGGGTGGAGACGATCGCGTCCGCGCGGCGCAGCGGCGCGCAGGCGCCGACCGCGACGGCCTCCTGGCCGATCGAGAGGTGCAGCGGGCCCGGCACGTTGCCCTGTTCGAACTGCTCGTGGACCGTCTCCTCGAAGCGCCGGCTCAGCCGCATCCGGCGGTAACGGGCAAGCCGCGCCTCGGCGGCCTGGTCGTCGGGACTCATCGCCATCCTCTCCTGTTCTCTACCGACCAGTCGGTAGGCAAATCGCTCATCCCGTGCGACTCTAGGTCAGCGCTCAGGGCTTGGCGACTGTCGTAAATGATCGTTCGCAGGCGGGACCCTTGCTCTAAAGTCTTCGCCCGAGGGGAGTCCTTGGCGACCTTGGCAAAAGCGAAACCAGACGACCAGTCGGCCGGTCTAGAAGTCCGGTCGGACATCGTCGAAGCCGCCACCAAGGTCTTCAGCCGCCGCGGCTACCACGCCGCCTCGATGACCGAAATCGCCGAAGAGGTCGGCATCCGCAAGGCCAGCCTCTACCACCACGTGCGCAAGAAGGAGGATCTCCTCTTCGCGATCCACGACCAGATGATCGACGAGCTGATCGCCGAGACGATGGCGATCTCCTCCTCCTCGACCGAGGCGCCGGAGAAGCTGCACCGCGTGCTCCACGTGACGATGGGCTTCATCGCCCGCAATCGCGATGGCGTCACCGTCTTCCTCTCCGAGCGCAACACGCTGCGCGGGGAGCGCTGGCAGGCGCTCGTCGTCAAGCGCGACTTCTACGAGCAGATGGTCAAGCAGATCGTCGCCGAGGGCGTCTCCACCGGCGACTTCGCCGACATCCCGCCCGGCCTCGCCGCCCGCGCCGTCCTCGGCATGGCGAACTGGGGCTACACCTGGTTCCAGCCCGAGGGCCCCCTGAGCGCCGACCAGGTCGCCGACGTCTTCAGCACGATCGCCCTGCGCGGTCTCGAAGCCCGCTGAGCGCCCGAAGCCGGCGCCCGAAGCTGAAGCGGAAGGGGACGTGGCCGAAGGGACGCGGCCGTCCCGTCCACGGCCCGGGCGGGCTGTGGCCGTGGCCGGGACGGCCGAGGGTGCGGGAAGAGGTCACAGGTCCATGCGTCCCGCGGGTAGAGAAGCGCATGATCCGTCACGAACGCCCGCGGTCCATGACAGGCCTCATGTTGATGGGCCGAAAAGCGCTGATATAGAGCGCTTTTCGGCCCATCAACATGGCGTGGGCTCGGGACCGTGACGGGAGCGTGGGGTTCGTCGCGTCCCTGTGACCGGAAGGGCCCGGGCGTACGTGGTCCGTGACGAAGCCCCATGGAACGTCACGGTCCCTCCCCACTTCTTCATATGTCGCCCGGGTGCGTTCGTCGCTTGTACGCCCATGGTGGTCAAGCG
>DASZUH010000470.1:0-15404 GCA_035547715.1 Solirubrobacterales bacterium | reverse complement strand
GGATCCTCATGCCTTCGGTCACCCGCGGATCGGGCCGATAACGCGTACCCGACTTTGACCCCACCATGGTGGGGTCAAAGTCGGGCAGGTGAATCTGGGCGATGAGGAAGTCGCGAGGGACCGTGATGTTCCATGGGTCTTCGTCACGGACCCTGCGCTCCCGGCCCTCAGGGACACAGGGACGCGACGAACTCCACCCTCCCGTCACGCTCCCGAGCGCACGCCATGTTGATGGGCCGAAAACTTGCCATATAGGCAAGTTTTCGGCCCATCAACATGGGGCCTGTCACGGACCTTTGGTCTTCGTGGCGGATCATGCGCTTCTCTGCACCGGGGACGCACGGGCCCTTGTCCTCTCCCCGCAGACCGGCCGTCCCGGCCACGGCCACAACCTGCCAGGGCCGTGGACGGGACGGTCGGGCGCACCTCGGACGGCCGCCCGCCCCGGGCCGGCCGCCAGCCCCGGGCGCCGGCTTACGGCCGCCCGCCGTCAACCACCCGTCGCCAGCACCACACCGAGATACGCGATCGCCAGGGAGGCGATCAGGATCGCTCCTTGGAGCGCGTGCAGCCTCGCCCAGCGCAGGTGGGTGAGGGCGAGGACGATCACCAGCACGACGAGGGCAAGCTTCCAGTGGAGCGTCGAGCTGCCCCAGAGCTGGAAGTGCGAGGCAAGGCCCCAGCCGGTGAGGACGAGGACGAGGAGCGCGCCCAGCGAGCCGTAGCCGAAGCGCCGTGCGACGGCCCGCAACGTCTGCCGGTCCTCGGCGCCGCGGAGGAGCGGCACCACCGCGAGGCCGAAGACGAGTTGCCCGCCGATGAAGAACGCCATCGCCAGTAGGTGCAGGTACAACACGATCCGCCAGCCATCGGTCATGAAGGCGACGTTAGCTGTGTGACGGCTCACACGCTTGCATCCAAGCTTAGATGCAACACTATCGGCATGAGCTTCGAGCCACACGCCTCGGTCGCCTCCGTCCTCGACGCCGACGGGCCCGCCGCCGAGAAGGCCTACCGGGTCGTCCTCGACGCGATCGCGGCCGGGTCGGCGCCCGCCGGGGCGCTGCTCACCGAGGGGCTGGTCGCCGAGTCGGTCGGGATGAGCCGCACGCCGGTGCGCGAGGCGTTCCTGCGTCTGAGCACCGAGGGTCTGCTCGAGCTGTATCCGAAGCGCGGCGCGATCGTCACCGCGCCGAGCGCCGCCGAGACCGACGAGCTGCTCGAGGTGCGGGCGATGTTCGAGAAGAGCGCCGTCGCCTGGATGGCCGCGCGCGGCGTGCCGGACGGGCTCGAGGCGACGCTGCGCGGGCACCTCGACGCGCAGGCGAACGCCGCCGACGCGCTCGAGTTCGCCCGCTCCGACCGCGCCCTGCACGAGGCGATCGTCGCGGCCGCCGGCAACTCGATCGCCACCGCCCTCTTCGCCCAGACCGGCCCGCGCCTGCTGCGCTACTGGCACCGGCCCGCCCGGCAGCCGGAGGACCGGGCCCGGATGGCGAGCGAGCACGGCGAGCTGGTCGAGCTGGTGCTCGCCGCCGACGCGCCCGGCTTCGCCGCCAAGCTCGACCAGCACATCGAGGGCGTGCGCAACGGATGAGCGCCCGGATCACGAGCGCCCCTCGCGTCAGGCCGTGGCTGCTGGTCGCAGGCGCGACCGCGATGCTCGCCTGGGGTGGCAACCACTTCACGCCGCTGCTGCTGATGTACCGGCAGGTCGACGGCTACAGCTCGGTCGAGGTCGACCTCTTCCTCGCCTTCTACATCCTCGGCCTCGTCCCCGGCTTCCTCGTCGGCGGCCCGCTCGCCGACCGCTACGGGCGCAAGCGCGTGATGGCGGTCGGGATCGCCACCGGCGCCGTCGGCAGCATCGTCCTCGCCGCCGCTGCCTCCTCCGCCTTCTGGCTCTGCGCCGGCCGGCTCGTCATCGGCGTCAGCGTCGCGGTGGCGATGGTCGCCGGGACCTCGTGGATCGAGGAGCTCTCGCAGGCGCCGTACGACGCGGGCGCCGGGACCTCGGGCGCGCGGCGGGCCTCGCTCGCGCTGACCGCCGGCTTCGGCGTCGGCGCCGGCGTCTCCGGGGCGCTCGCCCAGTGGGCGCCCGACCCGACCGTCCTCCCCTACGTGCTGCAGATCGGCCTCCTGCTGGCCGCGGCGGTGCCGCTCGCCTGGGCGCCGGAGACCCGCCCGTCCCTCGCCGGCGTCCCGGGCGCGCCCCGCGGCGCGACGCTCCGCGGCCTCGCCGCCGACCTCCGCATCCCGGCCGAGAAGCGCGGCCGCTTCCTCGGCGTCGTCGCCCCCGCCGCGCCCTGGGTCTTCGGCGCGCTGGCGATCGCCTACGTCATCACCCCCGCCCTGATCGGCTCGAAGGTCGGCGGCGACCGCGTCGCCTTCGCCAGCCTGCTGACCGTCGTCGCGCTCAGCGCCGGGGCGCTCGTCCAACCGCTGGTCGGGCGGATCGCGGTGGCGACCGGCGGCCGCCAGCTGGTCCTCGGCCTCGGCCTCACCTTCCTCGCCGCCGCCCTCTGCGCGGTCGAGGCCGCGGTCCTCTCGCCCGCCCTCGCGGTGCTGATCGCGGTCGTCGCCGGCCTCGGCTACGGCATCTCGATCGTCTCCGGCCTGATCGAGGTGCAGCGGATGGCGGGCCCCGACGACCTCGCCGGCCTGACCGGCATCTACTGCTCGCTCACCTACGTCGGCTTCCTGATGCCGGTGGCGCTGGCGGCGCTCGCCGGCTCGACCTCCTACGTGACGCTCCTGATCGTCGTCGCCCTGATCTGCCTCGGCTGCGCGGTGACGGCCGGCCGCAACCTGCGCTCCGCCCGCCGCGCCGCCGAGCCCGATCCCGCGCTCGCCTGACCCGGCCGGCGATCTGCGCAAAGATCAACCGGTGAGCGAATTCCGCATCGTCGTCCTCGCCTCCGGCAACGGCACCAACCTGCAGGCGATCCTCGACCAGCTGCACGGGCGCGAGGGGATCGCGGTCGTCGGGGTCGGCTCCGACAAGCGTGAGGCGCGGGCGCTGCGGCGGGCGCGCGAGGCCGCGGTCCCGGCCGAGGTCTTCCCGCGCGAGGAGTTCGCCGACCGCGAGGCGCGCGACCAGGCGATGGGCGACTGGATCGAGGGCCTCGCGCCCGACCTCGTCGTCCTCGCCGGCTACATGCAGATCCTCGACCGCGCCTTCGTCGGCCGCTTCCGCGACCGCATCGTCAACGTCCACCCGGCCCTGCTGCCCGCCTTCCCCGGGCTCGACGCGATCGGCCAGGCGCTCGACGCCGGCGTCGAGGTCACCGGCGTCACCGTCCACTTCGTCGACGAGGGCGTCGACACCGGCCCGCCGATCGTCGCCCGCGAGGTGCCGATCCCTCCGAACCGGGACCGGGAGGAGCTCGAAAACGCGCTACATGCGGTCGAGCACGAGCTCTACCCGGAGGCGATACGCATGCTTGCCCGGGGCGAGGCTAGGATCGACGGCGGCGATCGTCCCCAGGTCGCCGATCGATGAGCGACACCACCGCCGACACCAGCAGCGACGCCGGCCCCGTCGGGGGCGGCGACGGTGCGATCCGCGTCCGGCGCGCCCTACTTTCGGTCTCCGACAAGACCGGGGTCGCCGACTTCGCCAGGACGCTGGCCGGGCTCGGGGTGGAGCTCCTCTCGACCGGCGGCACCGCGACGGCGCTGCGCGAGGCGGGGCTCGAGGTGACCGACGTCGCCGAGTTCACCGGCCAGGAGGAGATCCTCGACGGCCGGGTGAAGACGCTCCACCCGCGCCTCCACGCGGCGATCCTGGCGCGGCGCGACGACCCGGCCCACATGGATGTCCTGGCGGCCGAGGGGATCGAGCCGATCGACCTCGTCGCGGTCAACCTCTACCCGTTCGAGCAGACCGTCGCCCGCGACGACGTCGACGAGCGCACCGCGATCGAGAACATCGACATCGGCGGGCCGACGATGATCCGCGCCGCGGCGAAGAACCACGAAGGCGTGGCGGTGGTGGTCAAGCCGGAGGCCTACGACGCGGTCTGCGCCGAGCTCGAGGTGGACGGCGCGGCGCTGATCTCCGCCTCGACGCGGCATTGGCTCGCCAACGAGGCCTTCGCCCAGACCGCGCGCTACGACGCCGCGATCAGCCGCTGGTTCGGGATGTCATACGAGGACTTCCCGGAGCACCTCGCGGTCGCCTACGAGAAGGAGCTCGACCTCTCCTACGGCGAGAACCCTCACCAGCGGGCGGCGCTCTACTCGGAGGCGGGGACGCGCAGTCACATCCTCTCCTGCGTCCAGAAGCTGCACGGCAAGGCGCTCTCCTTCAACAACGTGCTCGACCTCGACGCGGCGCGGGCGCTCTGCGCCGATTTCGAGCCGCCCGCCTGCGTGATCGTCAAGCACAACAACCCGTGCGGGGTGGCGATCGGCGCGGACCTCGGCGAGGCGCACCGCAAGGCGCGCGCCTGCGACCCGATGTCGGCGTACGGCGGCGTGCTCGCCTTCAACCGGCCGATCGACGTGGAGGTCGCCGAGGAACTGCACGCGACCTTCGTCGAGGTCGTGATCGCGCCCGGCTACAGCGACGAGGCGCTGGCGATCCTGCAGCAGAAGGAGCCGATCCGGATCCTGAGCGAAGAGGAGAAGCGGGTCCGCGACCGCGGCGAACGCGACCTCAAGAAGGTGCTCGGCGGGGTGCTGATCCAGGAGCTCGACGACCAGCCCGACCTGCGCGAGTCGATGGAGGCGGTCACCCAGACCAAGCCGACCGAGCGGCAGTGGGAGGACATGCTCTTCGCCTGGACCGTCTGCCGGCGCGTCCGCTCCAACGCGATCGTGATCGCCAAGGACGGCGCCACCCTCGGCATCGGCGCCGGCCAGATGAGCCGCGTCGACTCGGTCCGCCTGGCGGTCGAGAAGTGCCGCGAGGCGCGCGGCGCCGACGCCGCCGACCTCCTCGCCAACTCCGCCCTCGCCTCCGACGCCTACTTCCCCTTCGCCGACGGCCCCGAGCTCGGCATCCAGGCCGGCGTCACCTCGGTGATCCAGCCCGGCGGCTCGATCCGCGACGACGAGGTCGTCGCCGCCTGCGACGCCCTCGGCGTGGCGATGGTCTTCACCCGGCACCGCCACTTCCGCCACTAGCGCGGGGCGCCGCCGGGCGCCGGCGAAGCCGGTCGAGGATCCGCAGGGCGCCGACTTTGAGGCGCGGCTCGACCGTGGCGGGACGGAGCCAGACCTGGGCCTGGAGGGCGCGTCCTTCCTGGCGGTAGTCGAATTGGAAGCTCGGGCCGGCGCACTCGAAGTTGGCCCAGGTGGCGTCGGACCAGTGGAAGCGGTCGGGGCGGCGGGGCAGGCGAGGGACGCGGATCGGGTCGCCACTCAGATCCCGGGGCGGGTATTCGAGGACCTGCAGCAGGGCGCCGCCGGGCGGCATCTCGGCGAGGACCCGGCGCGGCGGGCCGCACTGGCCGGGGCGGTGGTGGAGGACGATCGGGTAGGTGGCGGCGGCGAACACCTGGACCGGGAGGAGGACGCCGGTCAGAGGCCGGTCGACCTCGTGCCAGCCGACCGGAAGGGGGTCGACGGTGGCGGGCGCGGCGAGCACCGTCATCCCCAGCCCGGCGCGACGAGGACGCGGGGAAAGAGCGCGTGGGCGCGGCGGCCGCCGGCGAAGATCACGCGCAGTTCGACCGCGGCGTAGAGGGGCTCGTCGTCGACGTTGAAGGAGCCGCGGGGGACGAAGCGGGCGTGGGTGAAGGTGCCGACCCAGTCGTGGTTGGCGACGCCGTTGTGGCGGCCCGGGGTCACGAGGCGGGTCTTCTGGCCGCCGATATAGGCGACGACGCCGGCGGCGGGACGGCGAAAGACGACGTCGATGCCGACCCGGCCGCAGTCCCGCGTGCCGGCCTTGCGGCAGCGCACGCCGAGGTAGGGCCCATAGCTGACCCCGAGCGCCCTGACCGCGGCGCCGGTGTCGTGGCTGAACGAGAAGCCTGCGGCCGCGGCGGTCAGCTCCGGGACCAGGTGGCGGTGCCCGCAGCGCGTGGCGAGCGGGAGCGCGATCGCGTTGAGAATCTGCGCGGCGAAAGCGGAGTTGCCGGGGCGGCGATAGACGGCGGCGATGCTGCTGATCGTCGGCGGGTCGAGGGCCGCGGCGAGTTCGTCCTTCAAGCAGGCCTCATAGACGGGACCGCCGATACCGGTCCCTTCGGCGAAGTCGCGGGCGGCGCCCTGGACGACGGCCTCGCGGACGCGGTCGAAGTAGGCGGCGCGGCCGGAGGGCGGCGCGGTCGTTCCCGAGCCGGCGGCGACGGACGCGAGGAGCGCGGCCAGGACGATCGGGATCAGGAGCGCGAGGGCGGTGAGTTGGCGGCGGGCGGGCATCGCTCTCTATACGGGCGCCGTCGCCGTGGAGGTCCCGGTGGTCCTGACGGTCGATCCCTAATGGGCGGTGCAGCACCAGCCGACCACCGACGGGAAGCGGGCGGCGGTCGCGTCACCGGGGGAGAACTGCCGCGCCAGGTGGGCGACGGCATGAAGCCTGGCGGTGCCGCTGCCCGGCTCGAGGAAGAGCCACTGGTCGGCGCTCGGCCAGGGCAGGAGGAGCCAGCGGCCATCGGGGGACCAGCGCGGCGTGTCGAAGTTTCCGGGTCCGGCGAAGAGGATGCGGGAACCGCGCGACGGCGCCACCAGGAGCGCCCTGCTCGCGCGCCCGTCGCCGGTGACGATCGCGACGCGGGTGCCGTCGGGAGCCGCGGTCGCCGCGCGCACGTGCGAGCCGGAGGGCGGCGTCCAGGTCCAGAGCGGCCGACCGTCCGCGCCGAGCAACTGGACCTGGTCGAGGCGGGTCACCAGGAGCCGGTCGCCGATCCACTGCAGCGAGACGACCCGCGACACCGCCGGGGCGCGCGGCCTGCCGAAGAACTTGTGACCGGAGTCGACGTCGACCGCGACGACGGCGCCCCGCCCCGTCGCGTAGGCGAGCTCGTGCCGACCGCCGCGGCGCCAGGCGGCGGCGATCGGCTCGACCCCCCGCGCGATCTGCCGGTCGCCGTCACCTTCGCCGTTGACGACCCGCAGTTCGCGCCCTTCGAGGTAGGCGATGCGAAAACCGTCGGGGCCGTTCCAGCGCGCCAGCCGGACGTGGCCCGGGCGGGTCAGGGTCCAGCGCGGCGTGCCGTCCGGTTCCACCGCCGCGAGTTCGTGCCCCTTGGTGACGACGGCGAAGAGGCCGTGCGGGGACCAGCTCGCTTCGGCGTAGTCGCCGAGCAGGCGCTTCGAGCCGTCCGGGTGGACCACCCATGGCCCGCGCGCGGAGTCGACCAGCAGCGAGCCGTCGCCGGGGAGGGACGAGAGGACGGGTCTGGCGTGCGGCGCGCCGGGTTCGATGCGGTCCGCGACCCAGCGGCGGACCGAGGCACCCGCCGGGCTGACTATGACCGCGATCAACGCGGCGACGAGCGCCACCTGGACGGCGCGCCAACGGTGCCGATGGCCGAGCGCCGGGCGATCGATGCCGACGGCGCCCGCCGCCGCGATCACCCGCCAGGCCCGCTCTTCCGCCCCGGCCTCGTCGGCGGCCCGGGCCTGCGTCAGCGCGTCGCGCAGCGCCTGCTCGCGATCGGTCATCGCCGCTTCTCCCGCGAGGAGCGCCGCACCGTCGGCGCCACTCCCCGCCGCCGCGCGCCGCCGCTCACCGCAGCACCCCGTCGAGCGCCGCGGCGAGACGGTCGAGGCCGCGACGCAGCCGCGAATTGACGGTGCCGCGCGGCAGCTCGAGCATCCGCGCGATCTCGCCCGGTGTGTACTCGAGCAGGTAGCGGAGGACGATCGCGGCGCGCTGCTCGGGGTCGAGCGCGGCGAGCGCCGCCGCCAGGTCCGGGTCGAGGCCCGCGTCGACCTCCGGCGCCGCCGGCTCGCCGACGGCGTCCGCCTCCACTTCGCGGCGCAGCGCCCGGGCGCGGGCGTGGTCGATCGCCCGGTTGACGACGATCCGGTGCAGCCAGGGGCGGAAGGGACGGCGACGGTCGAAGCGGTCGAGCGCGCGCATCGCGGCGAGGAACGCCTCCTGGGCGATGTCCTCGGCGGCATCGGCGTCGCGGACGATCAAGAAGGCGGCGCGGTGGGCGCGACGCCAGTGCCGGCGGAAGAGCGCCTCGACCGCCTCCTCGGAGCCGCGCCGAGCCGCCCGGACCAGCTCGGCGTCGCGGCGCGGCTCGACCTCTTCCGGAGCCGCCGCTCGCGGAGCCGCCGCCCGCTCGGGCGCGGGGTCGAGCGCCGACCGCACCGCGGTCCCGACACCGCCATCTCCTCCGCGGCCGAGCACGACTCCAGCGTGGGAGCCCAGCGTCCCGAAGTCAACTTCCGCCACACCCGTGTTACGGGCGCGAGGGCGCCAGAGGTCCCGTGCGGCCGCCGGCGGCGAGGCCCGTCGCTCGCTAGCTCTCTCTGCGCGCCCGGTCGTCCCTGATCGACCGCGAACTCGAGGAGGCCGTCGGCGCCGATGCGATCCACCAGACGCGCGCCACCCTCGGCGCCCTGGTCTCCCTCCGCGAAGAGTAAGAAGCCCCCGGCCGGTGACGGAGACGCCCGAAACGTCACCATCCGTCCCGTCCTCTCAAGACGTCCGGGTCCTCCGTTCGCTGCTTGTACCGCATAAGCGAACAAACAGCGAACGGAGGCGTCGGGACTCGGGCCGATGTGCCCGAAGGCACGAGGAACCGTGACGAACCGGGCAGGACCGTCACGGGAGCGTGGAGTTCCTCCCGTCCCTGTGCCCGCCTCCCCACGGAACCCTCACGTCCCGGGCGTCTCGTGGCAAGCGGGCAACCTGCCCGGGCCGCCACGCGACGCCCGGGACGCACCTCGGACGGCCGCCACGGCCGCGAACCACAGGCCCCGGCCCGCCATCAACCGGCTAACCGGCGGCGCTGCCGGCCGCGGAGGCGGCGCCCTCGGGGTTCGTGCTCGCTCCTGGTCCGCCCGCCTCGCCCTCGGGCACGTGGACGTGGAAGTCCTGGCGGCGGATCAGGGGGATGGCCAGCGCGCCGCCGACGATCGCGAGGATGCCGGCGATCAGGAGGATCTCGTTGAGGCCGGTGACGAAGGCGTCGCGGGCCGCCGGGCCGGTGGCGCCGTTGGTGTGGGTGGCGAGGATCGAGCCGAGCGCGGCGACGCTCGTCGCGATGCCGACCTGACGGAAGGTGCTGTTGATCCCCGAGGCCATGCCGGCGAAGCGGGGTTCGACGACGCCGACCGCGGTCGACGCCAGCGGCGGGTTGACCAGGCCGCTGCCGAGGCCGGCGACGAGGAAGCCCGGGATCAGGTGGGTCCAGTCGGAGCTCGCGTCGAGGCCGCGCATCAGCAGCAGTCCGGCGCCGACCATCAGAAGGCCCGGCCCGATCAGCCAGCGCACCGGCACGTGGGCCGAGAGGCGCCCGGCGGGGATCGCGGTGAAGAGGGTCGCGCCGGTGATGATCGCCAGGCGCAGGCCCGTCTGCAGCGCCGAGTAGCCGAGCACTTCCTGCAGGTAGAGCGTGAAGTAGAGGAGCATCGCGAAGAGCGAGCCGTTCATCGCGAAGGCGGCGATCGAGCCGCCGACGAAGGTCGGTTTGCGGAACAGCGAGAAGTCGAACATCGGCTGCCTGACCGCGCGCTCGACGAACGGGAAGGAGACGAGCAGGACGGCGGCGACGCCGAACGCGACCAGCGAGACCGTGTTGGTCCAGCCGTGCTCGTTGGCGCGGATCAGGCCGTAGACGAGGCTGACCAGGCCGAGGGTGAAGACGACGAACCCGGGCACGTCGACCTTGCGGGCGTGCGGCGGCCGCGACTCCGCGACGAAGCGGAGGGTGACGAGGACGGCGACGATGCCGATCGGCACGTTGACGAAGAAGATCCAGCGCCAGCCGATGCCGGTGGTGAGGACGCCGCCGAGCAGCGGCCCGGCGGCGGTGCTGATCGAGACGACCGCGCCCCAGACGCCGAAGGCGACGCCGCGCGCCTTGCCGTGGAAGGTCTGCGCGAGCAGCGCCAGCGAGGTGGCGAAGATCGTCGCCCCGCCGATCCCCTGCACGGCGCGGAAGGCGATCAGCATCTCGGGCGACCGGGCGAGCCCGCAGAGCAGCGAGGCGCCGGTGAAGATGACGAGCCCGGCGGCGAAGGCGCGGCGGCGGCCGTAGAGGTCGGCGATCGACCCCGACGCGAGCAGCAGCGAGGCGAGCGAGAGCGAGTAGGCGTCGACCGTCCACTGGACGTCGTCGAAGCCGGCCCCGAGCGCTTTCTGGATGTCGGGGAGCGCGACGACCACGATCGTGATGTCGAGCAGGAGCATGAAGGTGCCGAGGGAGACGGCGACGAGCGTCCACCAGGCCTGTGGCGAGATCTTCTCGGACCGGTTCATGCGCGGCACCGTATCACAAGGTCTTGTGAAAGGCTTGTCAACGATTTGACAGGATCTTGGCTACCTCTTGACAGCAATACGATTCAGATATGGCACCCGAAGAGATCCCCGACCGCGAATTCCTCGGCCACCTGCTCTGGGAGGTTGGCTCCCGCGTCGCGCTCTTGAGCGAAGCGGCGCTGGCGCGCACCCGGTGCACGCCGCGCTCGGCCGGGATGCTGGAAGCGATCGCGTCCGACCCGGGGACGTCGTTCGCCGAGATCTCCCGTCGCCTGCCGGTCACCCCGCAGGCGGTGGCTCAGGTCGTGGCGCGGCTCGAGGAGTCGGAATTAATCGAGCGGCGCTCCGGCGAGCGCGGCCGCGGCGTCGCCCTCTACATCACCGAGGCGGGCGAAGCGGCGCTGGAGGTGGCGAAGGAGCGTAAGGCCGCCTTCGACCACGAGCTCGCCGAGGCCCTCGGCGAGGAGCGCCATGCCGAACTGGTCCGCCTGCTGAAAGAGGCGCTGCCGGTCGTGACCGCGATGCAGCGGGGCAACTAGTCCGCGTCGGCGGCAAACGCCGCCGGGCCCTTCTCGACCGCGACCGGGTCCATCCAGGCGATCTCCCAGAGGTGGCCGTCGAGGTCGTGGAAGCTCCGCTGGTACATGAAGCCGTAGTCCTGCGGGCCCTTCGCGTCGCCCGCTCCCGCCCTGCCGGCGACGTCCGCAAGTGAGTCGACTTCGTCACGACTCTCCGCACTGACGCAAACGGTCAGGCCGGTCATTTCGGCGGCGTTCCCCAGCGGTTTGGTCACGAACTCCGCGAAACGGTCACGCTGCAACAACATCACGTAGGCCTGCTCGCTGACGACCATGCAGGCGGCGCCCTCGTCGCAGAACTTCTCGTCGAACTCGAAGCCGAGCTTGGCGAAGAAGGCGCGGGCGGCGCCGAGATCGGCGACCGGGAGGTTGAGGAAGAGAAGGCGGGACATAATGGACTCCTTGTGAGTGGGCGGTCGCAAGGAGAGACGGTGGCGGCGTCCGGAACTGATCGGTCCCGCGGAGGCCCGGTGCTCGAGGGTGAGCTGGAGCGGCTGCGCCCGAGCCTGACCGGCTACTGCTACCGGATGCTCGGCTCAGGGTTCGAGGCCGAAGACGCGACCCAGGAGACGCTGCTCCGCGCCTGGCGGCGCGCCGACACCCTGGCCGACCGGGCGGCGCTCAGGTCCTGGCTCTTCTCGATCGCGACCAACGTCTGTCTCGACCAGATCGCCGCGCGCAGGCGCCGCGCCCGCCCGGTCGACCTCGCCGATCCCGGCACCGCGGCCACCCCGGTCGGCGCACCGCTGCCGGAGACCACCTGGATCCTGCCGATCGCCGGCGGCCAGGTGGCCGACCCCGATGGCGACCCCGCCGATCGGGCGGCGCAGAGCGAGACGCTCCGCCTCGCCTTCGTCGCCGCCCTCCAGCACCTGCCGGCGCGCCAGCGCGTCGTCCTCGTCCTGCGTGAGGTGCTGCGCTGGAGCGCGAAGGAGGTCGCCGACGTGCTCGACACCTCGGTGGCCTCGGTCAACAGCGCCCTGCAGCGGGCGCGCGCGACCCTCGACGGGCTCGACCTCGCCGACGCCGACGCCCCCACCCGCCCCTCGACCGAGGACGAGCAGCGCCTCCTCGACCAGTACCTGGCGGCCTTCGCCGAGTACGACATCGACCGCATCGTCGCGCTGCTCCGCTACGACGTCGTCTTCGACATGCCGCCCCTCCCCCTCTGGATCGTCGGACCGGAGGAAGTCGGCGCCTTCATGCTCGGTCAGGGCGCCGGCTGCCGCGGCTCGAAGCTGATCGCGACCTCCGCCAACGGCCTCCCCGCCTACGCCGGCTACAAACCGGACCCGGAGTCGGGCGCCTGGCTGCCCTGGTCGGTGACCCTGCTGGAAATCGAGGCGGGCGATGGCGACGGGACAGGCGCGCCGACCATCACCGGCGTCCACAACTTCCTCGCCCCCTTCATGCCGAACCTCTTCGCCTCGTTCGGGCTGCCGGATCGGCTGGGCGAGGCGGATCCACCGATCGGCGCCCCTCGGTTCTGACCGCGAAGAGCGGCGCAACCACCCGGCCGGCCCGCAAGCCCGCGCCATTGACCAAGGCCCGACCGCATGCGAGGCTCGCCTGTCAGGGCGGCCCGGGCCTCCCCGCGCCCGCAAAATCGACTCTTCCCAGGAGGTCGACATGAAGCGACTGACGAACCACCTCCCCTCGCCGGCCATGGCGGTCGCGATGCTGGCGTTGGTGCTGGCGCTTGGCGGGACGGTCTACGCGGCCGGGACGAAGATCAACGGCAAGACGGTCAAGGTGAAGTCGATGCCGGGCAACCGGGTGGCGCTCGAATCGCTGCCGGGCAACCGGCTGAAGCCGGGCAGCGTGACCGGCAAGCAGGTCAACGCCGCGACCTTGGCGCAGGTTCCGAGCGCGAGGAGCGCGGACACGGCGAAGAGCGCGGAAACGGCGAAGAGCGCGGAAACCGCCAAATCCGCCGAAACGGCCAAGAACGCGGAAGCTGCAAAGAGCGCGGCGACGGCCGCCACCGCGGCCAACGCCGACGCCGTGAACGGCCACAGCGCCGGCTGCCCCGCCGGCACCCAGCCCTTCGCCGGCAGCTGCTGGGAGACCACGGCCCGCGCCGCGGCGACGCAGCCGCTGGCGGCCCAGGCCTGCACCGCGGCGGGCGGCCAACTCCCGGACGCCCTCGACCTGCGCGCGTTCGCCGTGACGTCGGGAGTCACCCTCGATGCCGGCGACGAGTGGTCCTCCAGCATCAACACCGTGACCGGCGCCGACACCTATACCGGTGTCACCGTGTCCGCCACCGGCGTGGTCAACCTCGACAACCAGATCGACCCGAAGAAATTCCGCTGCGTGCTGCCGCTCCTGCGGTGATGCCGGGCCCGGTAGGGGCCCTCGAAGGGTGCGCGGAGGTGAGTAATGGTCAGTGCCCCGGCCGAACACAATCTGAACCTGACGGCCCGGATCAAAGCCACACCTTCAAGGCGTCCGGCGGCGTCGGCGACCCGCCGTGCGAACCGCCGCAGACGTATTCGGTGTGCGGGCGCGGCGCGCCGAGGCGCGCGGCCTCGGCGACCATCCGGGCGACCGCTTCGCTCGGCGCGACCGCCGCCGCGGCGCCTTTGAGCGATCATGGACGGATGCAGGGGAGGCGAAGTCCCCATCTGGATTGGGAGGGCAGCTTCAACGCTCGCGATCTCGGCGGCCTGCCGACGGGCGACGGGGGCCGGACCCGCTGGGGGGCGGCGGTCCGGGCCGACTCGTTGGACGCGCTGACCGAACGTGGCTGGGAGGAAGCCTGCGGACACGGGATCCGCACGGTGATAGATCTGCGCAACGAGGACGAGTGGAGCGCGGACGTCTCGGCCAGACCCGCCTCGATCACGACCCTCCGCATGCCCCTCGACGAAATCGAGGATCGCGAGTTCTGGGGAGGTGAATGGGAAACCGGACCACAGTTCGGGACGCCCCTCTATTACGGGCCGCACCTGCGGCGATTCCCGGCGACGAGCGCCGCGGTGGTCGCGGCGATCGCCAACGCGGAGCCCGGCGGCGTGGTGTTCCACTGCGCCGGGGGGCAGGACCGCTCCGGTCAGGTCGCCATGCTCGTTCTCGCGCTCGCAGGCGTCGATCCGGAGGACATCGCGGAGGACTACCTCCTCAGCCGCGAGCGGCTCCCCGCTCGCCACGCAGCGCGAGGAGAAGACGACCAAGGGCCGATCCTCGACGCTTTCCTGCGGGAGCGAGGCACGAGCGCCGGACAGGTGATCGTCGAGACGCTGGCGGCGCTCGACGTGGAAGAAGTCCTCATGGATGGGGGCCTCTCAGGGTCCGACATCCGGAAGCTTCGCGCGCGGATGCTCGATCCGTAGGACCGAGTCGACGGGATCACCTCCGTGCTCCGGCGTGCCCGTGAGGGCTCGGGCCGCCTCCGCCCGCCGGTCGCCGAGCCGGGATCGGAGGGTGCCGATCCGATCGGGCGGCCAGTAGGTGGCGAAGGCCTCGCCGATGATCCAGGCCCTGGGGACGGGACCCCTGTACAGACGATGGGTGAAACGCTGCCTCCCGAGCCGGACATGAACCAACCGTGAGCCGGGATCCGACCCGCGACGAAGCGCTGCCCCGTGAGCTCGCCGAGCGACGGTTCTCGCAGCTCTATGAGGAGCACGAGCGCGAGATCCTGCGCTACGCGCTGCGGCGGTGCAGCGAGCCCGAGGATGCCGCCGACGTCGTCGCGGAGACGTTCCTCGTCGCCTGGCGCCGCCTCGGTGACGTCCCGCTCGGGGCCGAGGCACGGCTCTGGCTCTACGCGACGGCCCGCCGCGTCCTCGCCAACCATCGCCGCGGACTGGGTCGGCGCTCGCGCCTGGCCGATCGGCTACGCGAGGAGTTGCGGCGACAGATCCCGGTCGAGCCGACCGGGGGACGGGCCGGCGTAATCGAGGCGCTGGCCGGGATGGGCGACTCCGACCGCGAGCTGCTGATGCTGATCGGCATGGAGGGACTCACGCCGAGCCAGGCGGCGCGGGTGCTCGGGATCGGCACGGTGACGGCCCGCACCCGCCTGCACCGCGCGCGAAGGCGCCTGCGGGCGCGGCTCCCGGGCCGGGCGGAAGACAGGCAGGGCAAGGAGATGGAGGTAGGTGAGCCGGGATGAAGGCGAAGCAGATCGACAATGCGCTGCGGGACGCCGATCCGGCCTCCGAGCAGCAGATGGCCGGGCTCGAACTCGGGCCCGCCGAGGCGGCCCTGGCCGAGAACATCTTCGCCGCGGCGGCCGCGGACGATCCGGCCGCGGACCTCGCGACGCCCTGGCCGGACGCCGGCCGGGGCCGTCGGCTCGGCCTCCTCGGGCTGGCCGCCGGCGCCGCCGTCGCGGTCGTGGTGGTGGCGGTGCTCGCCCTGAGCGGCGGCGGATCGGGAACGCCCTCGCGCGCCGCGCCCGAGCTGGCCTACGGCGCCGAGCTCGTCCG
>DASZUH010000469.1:0-1969 GCA_035547715.1 Solirubrobacterales bacterium | reverse complement strand
GAGCTTTTCTGCCATATATGGCAGAAAAGCTCGGAAGCACTTCCGGTTCGGTACGGGACCGGGATGGCTCGCCGGCCGCCCGGCCAATATTCTTCATGGATCGATGGCGAGTACGGGTAAAACCGACGCACGGGGGGCCATCTCGGATCTGGTCTTCGAGGGCCGCGTGCTGCACCGGGCGGGGGTCATCGCGCCGATGCGTCCCGACAAGGCGGCGCGCGTCGCGCGCACCTTCGTCCGCTGGGGCGCCTCGCCGGCGACCGGCGTCACGATCGCCGCGATCGAGCACCCGCATGAGCTGGCGATCATCGACGAGCGCGGCTCGCTGACCTGGGAGCGACTGCACCGGCGCTCCAACGCGCTCGCCCGTTCCCTGCAGGCGCTCGGCGTCGGCACCGGTGACGGCATCGGGGTGATGGCGCGCAACCACCGCGGCTTTCTCGAGGCAACGCTGGCGGCGGCCAAGCTCGGCGCCTCGGCGCTCTACCTGAACACGATGTTCTCCGGCCCGCAGCTGGTCGACGTGATGAGGCGCGAGGGGCCGAAGGTGCTGATCTACGACGAGGAGTTCGGCGACCTGCTGGCCGGGGTCGACCCGGCGGTGCGACGGATCGTCGCCTGGCACGACGGCGCGCCGCCCGCGGGCGCGACGACGGTCGAGCAGCTGATCGCCGCGGGCGACGAGTCCGACCTCGCCCCGCCGAGCGAGAAGGCCCGCTTCGTGATCCTCACCTCGGGCACCACGGGGACGCCGAAGGGCGCCCAGCGGACCAGCCCCGACGGGCTGATGACGATCGCCTCGCTGCTCGACATGATCCCCTACCGCGGCGGCCAGACGATGGTGATCGCGGCGCCGCTCTTCCACTCCTGGGGCATGCTCCACTTCATCATCGCCCTGCCGACGCACTCGACGATGGTGCTGCGGCGACGCTTCGACCCCGAGCAGACGCTGGCGCTGGTCGAGCGCTACCGGGCGAGCGTGCTCACCGCCGTCCCGGTGATGGTGCAGCGGATCCTCGCCCTGCCCGCCGAGGTGCTCGACCGCTACTCGATGCCGACGCTGCGGATCACCGCGCTCTCGGGCTCGGCGCTGCCGGGCGACATGGCGACCCAGTGGATGGACCGCTTCGGTGACAACGTCTACAACCTCTACGGCTCGACCGAGGTCTCCTTCGCGACGGTCGCGACCCCGGCCGATCTGCGCGCCGCGCCGGGCACCGCCGGGCGGCCGCCGCGGGGCACCACGGTGCGCCTCTTCGACGACGCGGGCAGGGACGTGGCGCCGGGCGAGGTCGGTCGGATCTTCGTCGGCAACGACATGAAGATGGAGGGCTACACCGGCGGCGGCGGCAAAGAGGCGATCGAAGGCCTGCTCTCCAGCGGCGACGTCGGCCACTTCGACGCCGACGGGCGGCTCTTCGTCGACGGCCGCGACGACGAGATGATCGTCTCCGGCGGCGAGAACGTCTTCCCGCGCGAGGTCGAGGACCTGCTCGCCGACCTCGCCGGGATCGCCGAGGTGGCGGTGATCGGGGTCGAGGACGACAAGTTCGGCCAGCGCCTCAAAGCCTTCGTCGTGCTCGAGGAGGGGGCGTCGCTGACCGAAGCCGACCTCGGCGCGCACGTCAAGGCGAACCTGGCCTCGTTCAAGACGCCGCGCGAGGTCGAGTTCCTCGACGAGCTGCCGCGCAACGCCACCGGCAAGGTGCTGAAGCGCGAACTTCGCGCTCGTGAGGCGAACGGCCGCCCGCCCCAGTAGGCTTTCCGCGCATGAGCGAACCGGCGAGGCAGCTGAAGGCGGTCCGTGAGGCGAACCGCGACATGCACGCCGTCGCCACCCAGGCGCTGGAGTGGGTGAAGGTCTCCGAGGCGCGCGTCGCCGCCGCCGAGGCCGCGGCCGAGACGGTGCGCGGCGAGCTCAAGGAGCGCGCGATGAAGACGCTGCGCGAGATGAGCGCCCAGGCGCGCA
>DASZUH010000468.1:0-2668 GCA_035547715.1 Solirubrobacterales bacterium | reverse complement strand
TCGCTTGTTCCGCTATGCGGAACAAGCGACTAACGGAGGGCGGGCCGCCAGCCACCGACGGGCGGGCTTCCGGCAAGGCGTCACGGGGACGGGAGGAACTCCACGCTTCCGTCACCCTTCCGCCGGGTTCGTCACGGCTCCGCATGCCTTCGGTCACCTTCGCCGGGTGCGGGACGCAACCTGTCGCCTTTAGTAGCCCACAGGGCGACTAAAGGCGACAGGTTGACGGCCGGGGGGCCGGGAGACGGGACGGACCGTGACGTTCCCGGCGTCTTCGTCACGGGACCTGCGCGTTCGTCACGGACCATGCGCTTCTTCCCGGCGACACGCGCACGTCTCCCCGGCACACGTCACGAACCCCACGAACCCTCGCACCTCTCCCCACGGACCCGGCCGTCCCGGCCACGGCCACAACCTGCCAGGGCCGCCACCGAGAAGGCCGGGCGCAACTCGGACGGCCGCCAACCCCGGTCCGCCGGCCCGGGCGACAGCTTCTGGGCCGGCGGCCGCCCCCGGGCGACGGCTTGCGCCGCCGCCGTCCCCGGAATCGATCAGCTACATCTAGTCGGCCGCCGGCTCGGCCGGGCCGGCGTCGGTCTTCTGGGCGGCGACCCGTTCGCGACGTTTTTTCAGGCTCGCCCCGGGGCGCCAGACCGCGACCAGCCCGGCGACCAGGGTGACGAGGAAGATCTGGCCGATCAGCATCTCGAGGCCGGCCAGCATCCGTCCTGGCTGCCCGCCCGGGACGAGGTCGCCATAGCCGGTGGTGGTCAGCGTCGTGTAGCTGAAGAACAGGTAGTCGCTGTGATGTAGGTGGGCGTGGTTTTCGAAGAACGGTTCGTTCTGGATCCGGCCCACCGCCTCGTAGACGAAGGCGAAGAGCAGGCCGAGCACGGTGTAGACGCTGATCGCGCCGAGGATCGTGCGGACGCCGACTTCGGCGGTGCTCACCACCCGCACCAGCACCGCCGCCATCGCCGCCGCGAGGAGGAACACCTGGGCGGCCGCGCCGAGGTCCAGCCAGACGTCGTCGCCGGTGATCGCCGCGACCACCGCGAGCACCAGGCCGATCGCGCTCACGTAGATCGAGATGTGGATCCAGTGCGGTTTGACGTGCGAGCTGGTCAGCGCGATCACCGACGTCGCCGAGACGCCCAGCATCACCAGCACCGAGTCCCAGCCCTGGTTGCCGAGCAGCGACAGCATCACGTAGGTGATCACGACCAGGACGAAAACCAGGCCGAACGCGTCGCTCACCCGTTCGGCGCGGCGGATCCACCTTTCGCCCCCTGGAGCGCGGATGCCGGACGGGTCCATGTTCCGTCGGTTCGGCCGAACAGCGGCGTTTCCTGCCTCCGCCGGCGTGCGCCCCTCCGCCGGCGGCGACGGAGGGGGTGGGATTCGAACCCACGAGACGCCGTAAGACGCCCAACGGCTTTCAAGGCCGCCGCATTCAACCGCTCTGCCACCCCTCCTGAGGCTGATTGGATGGTGCCATGCGTCGCGTCCTGGTGCTCGCCTCGGCGATGGTCTTCCTCGACCTCACCTTCTTCACGGCCATCGCGCCGCTGCTGCCGAGCTACAAGCACGACCTCGATCTGAGCACCGCGCAGGCCGGTGTCCTCACCGCCGCCTACGCCGCCGGGACGCTCACCTTCTCGCTCCCGGGCGGCTACATCGCCAGCCGCTTCGGCCCCCGCCGCACGGTGATCAGCGGGCTCTTCGTCTTTGCCGTCGCCACCCTCCTCTTCGGCTTCCTCAAGTCGGCCTGGCCGCTGGACGGGGCGCGCTTCATCCAGGGCATCGCGAGCGCCCTGATCTGGTCCGGCGCGCTCACCTGGCTGATCAACAGCTACCCCGAGGACAAACGCGGGCAGGTGATCGGCAGCGCGCTGGGGACGGCGGTCGCGGGCTCGCTGCTCGGGCCGGTGCTGGGCTCGCTCGCCGCCTCGATCGGCACCGAAATCATCTTCGGCGGCGTCTGCATCGTCGCCCTCGGCCTCGCCTACCTGGCCTGGCGGGAGCCCGACACGATCGTCACCGAGAACCAGCCGCTGCGCGAGGTCCTCCGCTGCATGGCCGACCGCGAACTGGTCGAGGCGGCCGTCTTCGTCAGCTCGCCGTCGCTGATGTTCGGCGCGATCGACGTGCTGCTGCCGCTGCGGATCGGCAACCTCGGCGGCGGGCACGTGCTGATCGCGGGCGCCTTCGTCGGCGGCGCGGCGATCGAGTCGGTGCTGTCGCCGGTCTCCGGGCGCCTCTCCGACAAGGTCGGCCGGCGCACGCCCTACGTGCTGGGGATGGCGATCTGCGCGGTCGCGATGGTGGTCTTCGCCGTCGCCGATTCGCTGGTGGTCGTGGTGCTCGCGCTGCTGATCACCTCGCTCGGCTCGGGCCTCTGCTTCGCCCCGGCGATGACGCTGATCTCCGACGCCGCCGAGGAGAGCGGCCTCCATCAGGGCTACGCGGTCGGGGTGACGAACATGGCCTGGGCGGCGGCGCAGGTGGCGGGCAGCGTCGCCGGAGCGGCGGTCGCGGGGGCCACCGGGGACGCCGCGCCGAGCATCGCCGTGGCCGTGCTCCTGGTGGCGACGATCCTCTACGCGTTCCGCGCGCTGACGCCGGAGATGACCGAGTCGGTGCCGGCGGAGACGTGATCGCCGAGTCC
>DASZUH010000467.1:0-3490 GCA_035547715.1 Solirubrobacterales bacterium | reverse complement strand
CCGCCCCCCCCCCCCACGCCCGGGACGCACCTCGGACGGCCGGAGCGGCTGCGAAGCACGGCGGTCCCGCCAAACACCACCTCGGACGACCACCCCGCCCCCGAACCACCGCCCCGCCCCCGGCCCCCCGGGCCGCCGAATCGACCCTCTAGTCAGCACCGATGGCCACCGCGGACCTCACCGTGATCGGGCTCGGGCGGCCTGACCCGAGCGCCGGCGCCTATGTCGCGGCGATCCAGCGGAAGCTGGCCGAGCAGGACAAGGTCGGGTACCGGATGCACGCGATGGGGACCTCGCTCGAAGGGTCGACCGAGGACATCCTCGCCGTGGTCGGCGAACTGCACGCGGTGCCGTTCGAGCTCGGGTTGCCGCGCGTCTACACGGTGCTGAAGCTCGACGAGCGTCGCGACCGTCCCGAGCAGACCCTGGACGACAAGGTCGCCTCGGTCGAGCGGCGGTTGGCGGAAGACGAGGGCCCCGCCTGAGGGCGGCCGCTACTTGAGGGTCCAGCCGCCGTCGGCGGCCAGGTTGACGCCGTTCACGGCGCCGTTCTCGAGCAGGAAGAGGGCGGCCTCGGAGAGCTCGCGCATGGTGACGAGGCGGCCGATCGGGGTGCGCTCGGCGATCGGGTCGAGGACGCCCTCGGGTTTGTCCGCCCAGTAGGGGCTGTCGCCGATCACGCCGGGGTGGATGCCGTTGACGCGAATCGGCGCCGCCTCGACGGCCAGGGTGCGGACCATCCCGAGCACGCCGCCGTTGACGGTCGACACGGTGGTCGAGCCGGGGTAGGGGCGGGCCTGCGCCTGCCCCCCGTATATGAGGACCGAGCCGGTGCCGGACATGCGCGGCAGCAGCTGGTGGACGACCTCGGTGTAGCCGACCAGCTTCAGCGTGGTGAGCCGGATCGCGTCCTCGATCGAGTAGTCGTGGAGGCTGTTTTCGTCGCGCTCGATCGCCACCAGGGCGACGTGGCGGACGTCCTCGACGCCCGCCAGGGCGGCGGCGATCGACCCCGGATCGGAGAGGTCGAGCGTGACGTGCTCGCACTCGCCGCCCAGGCCGGCGGCGATGTCGGCGCAGCGCGCTTCGTCGCGCCCGGCGATGACCACCCGGTGCCCCTTCTCCAGGCAGAGCGCGGCGAGGTCCCGGCCCAGTCCGGCCGTGCCTCCGATGATTACCGTCGCGGCTCCCTCCATCCCGGCGCGTACAGTATCGCTTCACAAAAGGATCGGCAACGTTGCACGAAAGCGGACCTTCTGTTTAGTATCGGCCAACAGGGAGCGGCCGCCCACGCGCGCGACCGCCGCCGGGCGACGCACGAAGGAGGAGCGAGGTGGAGAGTTCGCAGAACACGGGCGCGGCGGCTACGCCGGGCCGCCTGAAGGGGAGGACCGCGCTGGTTTCCGGCGCCGCCCAGGGGATCGGCCAGGCGCTGGCGATCCGGCTCGCGCAGGACGGCGCCGACGTCGTCATCGTCGCCCACAGGCAGCCGCCGGACGCGACCGAGGCCGCGGTCAAGGCCGCCGGCGTCGAATCGCTCGTCCACCACGTCGACGTCGCGATGGAAGGGGACGTCGCCGACCTCGCCACCGCCGTCGTCGACCGCTTCGGCGGCGTCGACATCCTGGTCAACAACGCGGGCGCCTACCCGATGCAGAACTTCCTCGAGATGAGCTACGAGCAGTGGCGCGAGACCTTCGCCGTCAACATCGACTCGGTCTTCCACATGTGCCGCGCCTTCGTCCCCGGCATGGTCGAGCGCCGCTTCGGCCGCGTGATCAACGTCTCCTCGACCTCCTTCATGGAGGGGATGGAGAACTACACCCACTACAACGCGGCGAAGGCGGCGGTCGTCGGCTTCACCCGCTCGCTGGCGATCGAGGTCGGCCCGGCCGAGGTCACCGCCAACGTGCTGGCGCCGGGGCTCGTGCGCACCCCGACGACCGATTCCGGCCCGCAGGCCGACGGCATGTTCGAGGGCTTCCTCGCCGAACAGGCGCTGAAGCGCACCGAGACGCCCGAGGACCTCGCCGGCGCGGTCTCCTGGCTCGCCTCCGAAGACGCCTCGTTCGTGACCGGCCAGACGATCGTCGTCGACGGCGGCTGGCACTTCAACTGAGCGTCGCCCGCTCCGCCCCCAGCAAGGAGACATATTGACCACCGACACCCGCCACCTCGGCTACCGCCGGCTGACCATCGATGACGCCCCCGAGCCGACCACCCCGGCCGCCTTCGCCGCCCACTCGAGCGGCTTCGCCCGCACCCAGCTGCTGGGCGGCCGGCACGGCGCGATCCACACCTCGACCGGCCTCTGCGACATCGCCCCCGGCGGCCGGATCGACCCCCACGTGCACTCCTACGAGGAGAGCTTCTACGTGCTCGCCGGCAAGCCGGTCCTCGACGTCGGCGGGCAGAGCGTCGAGCTCGGCCCCGACCGCTGCGGCGTCCTCCCGGTCGGCACCCCGCACGCCTGGCGCAACGCCGGCACCGACCCGGTCCGCTTCTTCGAGATGCAGGCGCCGCGCGCCCGCGAGGACGACGACCCGGCCCCGCCGGACACCTTCTTCGTCCCCGAGGACCCGGGCGGCGCCCGGTTGGCCGCGGTCGACCTCCGCGACCCCCGCAACCAGAACTTCTTCCGCCTCGACATGACCCAGATGAACGTCGACAACCTCAAGCTCGGCAGCCAGGTCGGCGAACCGCAGGTCTCGGCGAGCATGGCGACCGCGCTCCTCGCCTACAGCGGCATCGCGGTGAAGATGCTGGTCGACGAGCGCCTCGGCGCCGCCCTCCACACGATGTTCATGGTCCACTACCAGCCGGGCGGCGTCGCCCACCCGCACGACCATCCGCTCGAGGAGAGCTACCTGATCATCGACGGCGAAGTCACCGCCGAAGCCGCCGGCGACCGCTTCCGCATGGGCGTCGGTGACTTCCTCTGGTGCGGCGCCGGCTGCGTCCACGCCTTCTACAACGAAAGCGACACGACGGTGACGTGGCTGGAGACCTCCTCACCGCAGCCCCCGGCCCGCAACAGCTACCGGTTCAATCGGGACTGGGATTACCTCGCCGAACGCGAGGGTGTCGTCGCCGCCGAAGGGTCGACCCAGGAGTAGGGACCGGTGCCAGACCGCAAGCTGATCAAGGACGGGATCGTCCTCACGCTCGACCGCGAGGTCGGCGATTTCGACCGCGCCGACGTCCTCGTCGAGGACGGGAAGATCGCCGCCGTCGGGCCGGACCTCGAGGCGCCCGAGGGAGCCGAGGTGATCGACGCGAGCCGCGCGATCGTCATGCCCGGCTTCGTCGACACCCACCGCCACACCTGGCAGGCGCAGCTGCGGACGATCGCCTGCGACTGGACCCTCGGCCAGTACATGACCGGCCTGCACTCGGGCCTCTCCGGCCACTTCCGTCCCGAAGACACCTATATCGGCAACCTGTTGGGGACGGTCGAGGCGCTCGACTCGGGGATCACGACGCTGCTCGA
>DASZUH010000466.1:0-5922 GCA_035547715.1 Solirubrobacterales bacterium | reverse complement strand
TCACGACGACCGACCGCTCAGTGAACCTGGCGATACGGAGGAGCGATCGCGGTCAGGCGCTCCAAGAGTGAGACGGGCAGCGCATAGGTCCTCCCGTGCCGCCCCGCCACCACCCGGCGGCAGCCACTCGTCGTCACCTTCAACGACGCGGCGTGCCCGTCCTGATATCGGAACAGGACGTAGAACCCGCCCGACGCTTCGTTCCCGCAGAGCCCCGGTTCCTGGCGAGGGTGTGGATAGGGCGTCAAGGTGTCGAATCTCCGTGCGAGCCCCCGCACGGAGGCCGGCCGGCGGATGACGCCGTCACTGACGAGATTCGTCTTCAACGGCGGGTGATGGATGCTTTCGCCACCGCTGAAGGCGTGCAGATAACGACATACCGTGACGTTGCCGAGCCCACCGAGCGCGACGGCCCGCGGACGACCCGGCCCCAGCGCCGGCGCCGTTTCGTACCAGGTCGGACAGGCTCCACCATGTGGATCGACCACCTCTCGCCCCGGATCGCCCCGATGGCCGCCGGAGAGCGCGGCGACCAACGACAGGACGGCGATCAGATTCATGCAGAGCGGAATCTAGTGCTGATCGAAAGTATGCACTTCACTATTGGCCCGTCGAACGGCATGGGGAAGAAGAGCCTCCCTGCAACTGGGAACATCCCGGGCATGTCGCCGCTATTGAGGCGCGGTGCAGTTGCGGCCGATGATCTGGATGGCCGGCATGAGGCTATTTGGCTGACATACAGCGACGTGTCGCGGTCGCGTTTTGCCTGCTCCTCTTGTCGGTCCCTCGCACCCAGGAGGGGTAGACGTTGGTAACCCGCCCGTCAGTCGGCACACACAAGCGTAGTCCTCCCCTTGTTGGTTCTCAGTCGCGGTCGGCGCTCGGGCAGAACTCCGCCACTCGTTGCCACATCGACCGCCGATTGCCCAGTAGAACGTGACCGAGATGCGTCCTGGTGGCAGGCGCCTGCCGCTGCCGAGGCGGCCGGTGAAGGAGACCGCGTCGTCGCCACCAGCCATCCATCGAGGAAGCGGTCTGAGTCAAGCGGGACCGGCTCAGGCGGGGAAATCAGTCGTCTGGGGCCGGGCCACGACCTCGAAGACGGGATGGTCGCGAGCGACGCGTTCGATCTCCGCCTCGGGCGCGTCCGCGGAAACGGCGATGTGGGGCCGGCCGCCGGGGACCTTCTCCAGGTAGCGCCGGATCACCGGCGCCCGTCGCTCGACCGGCACCTCGACCAGACGGACCGGCCGGGGGCGGCGCCTGCGAAGCACCGCGACCCCATCGGCCGCGCGCACGTTACGCACCCAGTTGCACGAGTCGCCGAGCATCGAGACGAGGTACCAGCGGCCACCGACGTCGGCCATCCCGAGCGGGAAGCGCGTCGTCCTGCCGGTGACGCGACCGGGGACCTCCAGCGTCACCCAACGCCTCGGCAGGAGGCCCCAGGCGAACAGCCGCGCCCAGAGTCGGCTCAGCGCCCGTGCCGTGCGATCTGCGCGCCCGCCCGCATACATCCGCCGCAGGCGCTCGGCTCTCCATTCCGGACGTGCGTCCATCGGTCGCCATCCTCGCATCGTCGCCTGACACCCGCCGCCGCGCCTATGCTCACCGCATGGAACCCGGTCCGCCTGCGGCCGTCACCGACATCGGTCGGCGGTGGCGATGATCGCCGTCGCGATCCTGCGCCGCAGGTTGCGGGAGGGCAAGACCTACGAGGACTTTCGCCGCGCCTGGTACCACGGGACCGGGTTCGGCGCCTCCAACCGGATGCTGACGCTGTTGAACGTCGCCGACCCCCGCGAGGTGATCGTCGTCGCCCTCACCGAGACCACCACCGAGGAGGCCGCCGGCCTGATCGAGATCGACGCGACCGAGCGGGGTGACAATCCGCTCGACGACGTCATCGAGCCCACCGTCGACCGGACCTTCGGGGTGCTGGTCTCCGAAGACGACTTCTCCGCCGCCGGCCCGATCCCGTACAGGCCGGCGACGGTCGCCGGCGAGGAAACGGACATGACCGAGATCGCGATGGCCCTGCAGGCGGCGGCGGGCCTGCTCGCGGACTACCTGCCGCCGCCGCCGTCCGGCGACGGGAAGGGCGAGGTCGCCTAGCGTAGGACCCGAGCCCGTCAGACCCGAGGCCCCTTGTTTCATCCGGGCCTCCCTCAGTCCATCGACAGCGGCCCCTCGAGGCCGGCGGAGAGGAATTGGGCGACGAACGGGTTCTCGGATTCGAAGATCTGCTCCCTCGGCCCCGATTCGACGATCCGCCCGCTCCAGAGGACGGCCAGGAAGTCGGGCACCCGCCGGGCCGTGGCGAGGTCGTGGCTGATGATCAGGTAGCAGCCGCCGTTCTCGGCGTGGATCTCACGCATCAGCTCGCAGAGCAGCGCCGTCCGGACCGGATCGAGACCGGAGTCGGGCTCGTCGAACATCACGATCGCCGGGTCCAGGACCAGAGCCCGCGCGAACCCGGCGCGCTTGCGCATACCGCCCGAGAGTTCGCTGGGCATCTTGTAGGCGTCACCCGCAAGGCCGACCTCTTTCAGCCGCCGGTTGACGATCTCGCCGATCTCCTCCTCCCCTTTGTCGGTGTGCAGGCGCAGCGGGAAGGCGGTGTTGTCGTAGACGCTCATCGACCCGAAAAGGGCGCCGTCCTGGAAGAGAAGGCCGAACTTCTTGCGTACCTCGAACAGTTCGTCGTCGCTCATGTTCGGGATCGATTCGCCGTCGACGAGTACGTCGCCCGAGTCGGGCATGAGGAGGCCGACGATGTGCTTGACCAACACGCTCTTGCCGGTCCCCGAGGGACCGAGGACCATCGAGATCTGGTCATCGGGAAGGCCGAGGTTGACGCCGTTCAGGATCCGCGTGCGACCAAACTGCTTGACCAGGTCGATGATCTCGACCGTGTCTTCGGATCCGTGGTCCAGCTTGCGCCCCGTATGGAAGCGGTAGGGGTCGTCGTCCCAGGGCTCGACGCCGGGGATCTCGAAATCACGATGGAGGACTTCTTGATCGGGGAGCGGCTCCGCGCCCGAAGGCTCCGGCGCCCGCTCCTCGGCTCCGGCCCTTCCCCTCCTGTGACCGAGAAGCCCCTTCAGCCTGAATCTGTCCGCTGCCGCCATCTCGAGCCTCCTCTACGTTCGGGATCGTTCCCGTCTCGTAGAGGCCATCAGCGGCGGCGCCGCGGTCGAGGGCGAGCCTCATCGCCTCGGTGTCTCAATAGTTCTAGCAGGCCGGCTCCGGCACCTCGTCGAGGCCCTCGACCCGACCTTGATCCTCCTGGCAGGTTGCCCGCTTGCCACGAGACGCCCGGGACTGCGGGCTCCCGTCACGGTCCCGCCCGGTTCGTCGCGGATCCTCACGGGTTCGGTCACATAGAGAGGGGCGCCCGGGGGCGCGGTCGACCTAACCGGCGCCATGGGTGGGTTAGGTCGACCGCGTGGCCAGGATCGTTGAGGAAGATGGGACGGAGCGTGACGTTCCGGGCGTCTTCGTGACGGCGACCACACCGCCACGCCCTCCCGGGCTGGCGGTCGGGGTCCGAGGCCCCTCCGGTTGTCGCTTGTTCCGCATAGCGGAACAAGCGACTAACGGAGGCGACGTGGCTGGCGACCGAGGCCCGGGGCCCTCGGGAAGGTCACGGGGACGGGAGGAACTCCACATTCCCGTCACCCCTCTGCCGGGTTCGTCACGGCTCCTCATGCCTTCGGTCACCTCCGCCGTGTGCGGGACGCAACCTGTCGCCTTTAGTAGCCCACAGGGCGACTAAAGGCGACAGGTTCATGGCCGGGGCCCGGGAAGTCGGGAGGAGGCGTGACGTCTCATGCGTCTTCGTCACGGGACCTGCGCCTCCGTGGCCGATCATGCGCTCCTTCCCCGCAACACGCGCACGTCCACCCGGCACACGTCACGAACCCTCGCACCTCTCCCCACGGACCCGGCCGTCCCGGCCACGGCCACAGCCCGCCCGGGCCGTGGACGGGACGGCCGCGTCCCTTTCCCCGGCGGGCGACAGCTTGCGACGCCCCGTCCCCCGAAATCGACGATCTAACCGGCGGCCGGGTGGACGATCAGGACGCTGCGGCCGCTGTGCTGGGCGACCGCCGAGGCGACGCTGCCGAGCAGGACTTTTTTCAGGCCGGTGCGGCCGCGGGAGCCGATCGCGATGACGTCGGCGTCGAGTTCGTCGCCGACCCGGACGATCTCCTGCCAGGCGGTGCCGGAGACCTCGACCCGCGGCTCGGCGAGGAAGCCCGCCTCGCGGGCGAGCGCCGCGCCCTCTTCGGCGACCGCGGTGGCCTCGTTCTGGGCGGCGTCCTGCATCGCCGACACGGTCGCCGGGTCGAGCGTGGTGGCGCCGCCGAGGCCGGCGAAGTCGAAGCTCTCGATCGGCTCGCGCACGGTGACGACGACCGCGCGGCGACCGCCGCCGAGGACCCGCCCCGCCTCGCCGATCGCGCGCTTCGCCTGGTCGGAGCCGTCGTAGGCGATCAGGACCGGACGGCCGCTGTCGGGGCTCGCCGCCATCAGACCGGGTACCTCAGGATCGCGGCCGCCGGGCCGCCGCCGGGGACCTCCTCGCCGCGCACGGCGAGCACGGTGCCGTCGGTGAGGAGCACGCGGCGGGCGATCTCGTCGACGACGCCGTAGTCGTCCGTGCCGGGCGCCTCCTCCAGGGTGACGGCGCCGGTCTCCTCGTCGACCTTCCCCGGGACGGTCGAGTCGATGTCGACGAAGAGGGTGTCGACGGCGCCGAAGGTGGCCGCGCGACCGAGGTCGTTGATCTCGGCGGCGGTGCGGCCGGCGGCGGAGCGCCGGTCGAAGAGGGCGCGCTCCTCGCGCAGCTGCTCGGCGTAGATCTGGTCGAGGATCGCGCGGGCCGCCTCGCCGAGCTCGGCGTCGCTCCGACCCTCGGGGCTGCCCTCGATCGTCGCCGCGGCGAGGTGCGGGTAGGAGTTGACCGAGCGGAAGATCGAGTCGATCGGCTGGGCGGCGGCGAGGATCAGCGGCACGGTCTGGCCGGCGAGCACCGGGCGGAGCGCCCGGTCGACGGCCCGCGCGTAGCTCCGCACCAGCGTCTTGCGCCCCTCCGTGCCCTGCAACCGGCGCGCCGGCGAGCGGTCGGTGATCGACGATTTGCCGGCCGCGGAGGCGGCGTCGCTCGGCAGGTCGGGGACCCGCACCTCGAAGGTCGGCAGGTCCGGCGTCACCTCGAGCAGACGCACCGAGCCCTCGGCGAGCGCGAGGACGAAGGCGCTCTGCGGGAAGGTCACCGTGCGCAGCAGCGGCTTGACGTAGAAGCGGTCGGCGACGTGGACCTCCTCGCCGAGGCGGTTGGGCAGGCGGAAGGTGCGCATCCCGTCGGGACCGACGAAGACCGCGAGGCTGTGGGCCAACTCCGCCCAGAAGTCCGCGTCGTCGTGGAGGTCGTCGAGCTCGGCCTCGAGCTCCTCGACCTCGCGGGCGTCCAGGCCGCGCGCCCGCACCTCCTCCAGCGCCTCGCGCGAGAGGTTCTTGAAGGCGATCCGGTCGGCCTCCGCATCGGGCGTGATCGGCGTCGTCGGCAGGTAGATCGAGACCAGCGCCTCGCCGCGGGCGCCCAACAGTCGCTCGATCTCCGAGCGACTGGGGATGTCGACGTGCAGGGCGATAAGGAGACGCTATGCCATTCGGCCGCTCTCGTGGGGACCTCGACGCCTATCCGGTCACTTCGGACGTCCCCGCCGGGCGGAGCTTCACGGGCGCCGATCGAGATCCTTAGGATCCGCGCATGAGCATCGTCAAGATCAACGCCATCACCGTCCCCCGCGAGCGCTTCGAGGAGTTCGCCGAGCGCTTCGCCTCACGCGCCGGGAAAGTCGAGGAGGCCGAGGGCTTCGAGGCCTTCGAGCTGCTGCGGCCCAACGACGACCG
>DASZUH010000465.1:0-6785 GCA_035547715.1 Solirubrobacterales bacterium | reverse complement strand
GACGACGCTCGAGCAGGGCCTCGAGCTGACCCTCGCCACCGTTTAGGTGCCGCCGAACCTCCTTCACTAACCTTTCACGCGATGCCAGCCCAGGCCTATGCCGGTAAGGAGTGCGTCTGCCAGTTCCGTAAAGGGATCTGCGATCAGTCCTGCGTGCGGGACATGCTCGAGACGCCGTTCTACATCGCCTGCCTGAAACTGACCGGCCGCAAGTGCCTGGTCGTCGGCGGCGGCGACATCGGCCTGGAGAAGGTCGAGGGCCTGCTCGCCTGCGGCGGCGCGGTGACCCTGCTCGCCCCCGAAGCCCATCCGGAGCTGCAGCAGCTCGCCGAAGAGGGCTCGATCGACTGGGACCAGCGCGAGTACTCCGGCCCGGCCGAGCTCGAGGGTTGCTTCATGGTGATTGCCGCGACCGACGACTCCGAGGTCAACATCGGCATCTACTACGACGCCGAGAAACGGGCGATGCTGGCCAACGTCGTCGACGTGCCGCCGCTCTGCAACTTCATCCTCCCGGCGATCGTCCGCACCGGCCCGCTGGCGATCGCGATCTCCACCGCGGGCGCCTCCCCCGCCCTGGCGAAGCGGATGAAGCGCGAGATCTCCGACCTCTTCGGCGAGGACTACGCGCGCCTGGCGGTGATGCTGAACGACGTCCGCGGCTGGGCGAAGGGCACCCTCCCCACCTACAACGACCGCAAAGACTTCTTCGAGGGCATCGTCAACGGCGATCCCGACCCGATCGAGCTGCTGCGCGAAGGCCGCGAGGCCGACGTGCTGGCGATCATCGACACGGCCAAAGAGCACGCCGCCTCGACCCTCGCGGCGTAGACGGGTCGATTTCCACGCCCGGGCGTCGTGAGCGCGCTCGCGGCCGGCGGGGCTGTGGCCGCGGCGCCCGTCCGAGTTGCGTCCCGGGCGCCTCGTGGCGGCCCTGGCAGGTTGCCCGCTTGCCACGAGACGCCCGGGACGTGAGGGTTCCGTGGGGAACGTCACAGGGACGGGACGATCTCCTCTCTTCCGTCGCGGTTCCACATCAGGTGGGGACGCGCTGCGTGTTTTGACCTTGCTATGGCAGGGTCAAAACACGCATCGTGATCTGGGCCGATGACGATCCGGGACGTTCCCGGAATCTTCGTCACGGGAGGCGCGCACTTCGTGGAGGAACGCGCGCCTCGCCCGGCTTCCGTCACGAAGCCTCATCGCTCCCCACACACCCGGCCTTCTCGGTGGCGGCCACAACCTGCCAGGGCCGTCACCGAGAAGGCCGGGCGCTACTCGGACGGCCGCAACTCCTGACTGCCCAACCGCCGACAGCCGGATTCCGTCGAGGTACTCGCCTGGCGTGTCCGCGCAGGCGTAGTCATCCCTCGGCCGACCGAAGAGCAGACCCAGGCACGCGCCCATCACTCTCTGGCCGTACGCGTTCGGGTGCAGGGATTCGCGGGTCGATCCCTGACCGAAGGAGAGGCGCCGGAACCACTCCGCCGTCAGAGGGCTCGGGCCGACCGGGCCGACTCTTTCGGAGCGCCGATCGCAGAGCTGATGGCCGTCGAAGGCGTGCGTCAGGTCGAGGTACTCGGCCCCGGTCGCGGCCGCTGCGCCGCGGAGCATTCCGGCCAGGTCGGCCGTCGCCCGGTCCGCGGCCCAATCGGCATCGGCATCCCAGACCGGACAGCCGCCTTCGGTCAGCCTGCTCCATCCGTCCTCGGGATACCGGAGCCACCGTCCCTCCGGAAACGGCGAGGCGTAGCCCAAGGCGACGAGGCGGTAGTCGGAGCGCTCGTATCCCGCCGCCCGCATCGTCCGCCGCACGCCGTGAAGGGACGCGGTCACGGCCCGCGTCGCGCCCGGCAACGCGGTGCGGATCCGCGCCTCGGCGCCGCGATGGCAGGTGGTCGCTTCGTCCTCCGGACTTCGGGCCCAGTCGAGCGCGCAGCCGACGACCAGTTCGCCGAAGCCCACGTCGTTCGCCCCGACCGTCACCACGACCATCCGGACGTCATCGCGCCGGGCCACCGCCGCCAGCCGGTCGGCCTCGGGCGGCTCGCCGAAATGCTCGGTGCCGCCTTCGGCGGCAGGCCAAAGGTCGCGTGCCTTCGCCCCCGAACAGGCCAGGTTGACCTTCTCGTCGACCGCGACCGGAGCGCTCTCGATCGGCGCCACGTCGGAGCGGTGGCAGTCGTTCGCCTCGCTCGCGCCGTAGACCCGCGCCGCGTCGTATTCGCACCCAAGCGCCCCGCAACCGTGCGCCGCGCGGTCGGTCCCCGACCTGTTCCCGAACTGTTCGGACCCGTTGCCCAGCCAGCGGCCGCCCTCGCCCGAGATGAAGCTGTCGCCCATCGAGACGATCGCCGTCGGCCTCGCCGCCGCGGGCGCGGCGGCGAGGAGCAGGAAGAGAAAGGTGAGGGCGGCGATCCGCATGGCGGCCACCCAAGCGCGCACACCCCGACCGGGTCAAGCGTTGTACGTGAATTGGCACAGACAGGTGGTGAATTGGCACACCAGACACAGCCTCGTCACATCTGCTTGCGGGCGTCCGACGGACGTGTTTCGATGGCCAACCCATGCGCTACCCGGCCGAACATTTCAGCGACGAGGAGCGGGCCCTCCTGGCCCCGCACTTCACCAACCTCGACCAGCCGGTCTTCGCGCTCGTCAACCTCCCGGAGACCGTCAAGGGCGCGCTTTTTGCCCGCTATTCACGCTATTCCGGGTCGGTCCGCCGCCTCTATCTCGAAGAGTTCGCGGCCGACATGCCGGCCTCCGACCGCCCCTTCGACGCCGCGGAGGGCGCCCGCGCCGCGCAGCTCTACGAGCGCGTCTTCGTCGGCTACGGCGACGATTCGATCGCCCAGGTGGGCGGCGCCCACGTGGCCTGCGAGTGGGTCTCGAACATCCTCACCAAGCTGCTCCAGCGCGGTCGCCTCGCCGCCTACCTCGAGCAGTCGACCCGCTACATCCCCTACGACAAAGCCCTCCCCGAGGGGGGCTACCGCTTCTACCGCGAAGACCAACTCGGCCCCGAGTTCGTCGCCGCGATGGACGAGCTCTTCGTCATCTACTCGCGTTCACTGGGCAAGGTCGAGGAGTGGGCGGCGCACCGCTGGCCGCGCGGCGACGGCGAGCCCGAGGCCGCCTGGCGGCGCTCGATCCGCGCCAAGGCCCTCGACCTTCTGCGCGGCCTCCTCCCCGCCGCCACGCTCAGCCACGTCGGCATCTACGCCTCCGGCCAGGCCTACGAGCAGCTGATCCTGCGACTGCTGGCCTCGCCGCTGCCCGAGGCCCGCGACTTCGGCGGCCGCATCCTGCGCGAGCTGCAGCAGGTGATGCCGAGCTTCGTCTCGCGGATCGAGCGGCCCGACCGCGGCGGCGAGTGGATCTCCTACCTGGAGGCACGTCGGGCGGGCACCGAGCGCTGGGTCGAGCGGCTCGGCCTCGGCCGGCGTGAGGAGACCGATCCGGCGCCCACCGTCGACCTCCTCCGCGTCGACGGCTCGGAAGTCGACCTCCTCGCCGCCTCGCTCTTCGAGGCCGCCGCGGTCCCCGAGCCGGAGGTCCACGCCACGGTCGAGGGGCTCGGCGAGGAGGAGCGTGGCCAGATCCTCGCCGCCGTGGTCGGCGAGCGCGCCAACCGCCGGCACCGCCCCGGCCGCGGCTTCGAGGCGCTCCGCTACCGCTTCGAGATCGTCTCCGACTACGGCGCCTTCCGCGACCTCCAGCGCCACCGGATGCTGACCGTGCAGTGGCAGCGACTCGGGCCCGACCTCGGCGCGGGCATCCCCGAGGAGGTGCGCGAAGCGGGCCTCGGCGGCGAATTCGAACGGGCGCTGGAGATCTCGCAGGGCGAGTACGAGCGGCTCGCTGCCGCCGGGCTCGATGAGCTCGCTCCCTATGCGCTGAGCCTCGCCTTCCGCATCCGCTACATCCTCGACCTGAACGCGCGCGAGGCGATGCACCTGGTCGAGCTGCGCTCCGGCCGCGAGGGCCATCCCACCTATCGTGCCGTCGCCCAGGCGATGCACGAGGAGATCGCCGCCGTCCATCCCGGCGTCGCCGCGGCGATGAAGTTCGTCGACACCGAGACCGAGCCCCGCCTCGAGCGGATGATGAGTGAGCTGCGCACGCACCGCAGGCGCGTGGCGCTCGAAGGCGACTAACCGCGGCGCTTGCGCTTGCGGCGTGGAGCGCCGGCGCCCGGGGACGAGCCATCATCGTCAGGCTCCGGCGCTTGGTCGGAGCCACCTTCGTCGGGTTCGGGTCCCGGTTCCTTCGGTTCGAGTTCTTTCGCCATCCGCTCGCCCGCGGTCGGCCAGGGAACCGCTTCCCCGGCCGCCCAGGCGGGGGGCCGCCCACCGGGCAATTTGTTCACGAGGAGCAGCGCGAAGTAGATGAAGAAGATCAGGCAGAACTGCACCAGGAGAAGAAGCGCGGCGACGCCGAGTGCCATCCCCAACGAGCCCCAGAAGCGGCTCAGCAGGCCGAGTCGCATCGCCCACAGACAGCAGTAGACGAGCGCCACCGCGAGGCCGATCCGTCCGGCCAGCCCGAAGCCGGTCGCGGCGGGACGCAGCGATGCTTCGCTCAGGGCGTTTTCCGCCGCGCTTTCTTCCTGTTCGGTCGCTTCGCAGTCCTTGAGCGGGCTCGCCCCGGATTCGTACTTTTCGGCGAAGGCCTTGGTGCCCTTTTCGCGCTGTTCTTCACGGCATTCTTCGGCGCCCTTTTCGGCGCTCAGCGTCGACTTCGCTTCGCCCTTGGTGAAGGTGTCGGCCGCTTCGTTGGTGGCGATCCCGTTGAGCACCCCGCTGATCGCGAAGAAGAGCGGCGCGACGACGATCACCCCGACCAGCTGGCTTTTCATTTTCCCGCTCGAGCGGGAGACCCCGGCGCGAAAGAGGAAGTAGAGCGGCGCGATCAGGAGCAGGAAGCCGATCGCCTCGAGAAGCGAGGAGATCGTCACCGAAGAGGCGCTTTCCTTGGCCGAGTTGAGGAGTTCTGCTTCGCCGGTGCCGTTCACCCCGGCGATCACGATCGCCGAGACGATCAGGATCACGACGGCGGCGAAGGTCAGCAGACCGGTGGGGACACTCCACCGCGACTCCCAGGTCAGGACGTCCTGCTTGCGGCGGTTCAACTCTGGATGCCCTCTCGCACGGCCCGTACGCTACAGCGCATGGACGAAATCACGACGCCTGCACGCCAAGTTCCCCTGGAGGCGGGCGCGAGCCCGGAAAACCCGCCCTGTCCCGCCTGCGGCGAGCCGCTCTTCGGCTGGCTTGCCGAGCAGGAGCGACTGGGGGCGTCGGTGCGGCGCTGCGAGGCCTGTGGGCTCGGCATCGTCGGCGGCTCGCGGGGTTCCGAGGAGGCACTCGCCGCGCTCGACCGCCTGGGCGTACCGCAAGAGCGAGCGCGAATCATCGACCGGCAGAGCTTCGCCTGCGCGATCGGCGGCGCCGGCTGGGCGGGCCTCGAACCGGGGGCGCACTATCTCTTCACGGTCGAGGCGGTCCGCCGGCTCGTCGCCCAGCGCGACCAGGTGGTGCGGCGACGCCGCTGGGTCCCCGGGGCGAGCTTCGCGGTGACGTGGCAGACCCTCCTCAATTCGGTCACCTTCGGTCACAACGTCGCGCTGGCCGCGTTCGGCAAGGGTGAGGCGGCGCCCGCCGACGAGCCCTGGCAGCGACGCATCGACGCGCTCGCCAGCGTCGTCCTGGCGGTCCCGGCGGCGATCATCACCGTTCCTTTCGAGCTCGCCGGCGCGCTCTTCCGCCGCGGCGCGGTCGTCGACCTGCGCTTCGAACTGCTCTGACTCTCGGGCGAGCGGCTAGCTAGCTGAGGCCTTCGCGGGCCTCGCGCACCAGCGTCACGGCCTCCGGGAAGAGGACGCGGATGGCATCGCGAACCTGCATCGCCTGCTCATCGGCGGTGCCGTTGAGGTCGAGCCGCCCGATCGAGGCGACGGTCATCTCGACCGCCAGCTTGATCGCGTTGTCGGCCCAGGCGACGCGCTGCGAGGACTGCATCTGCTCCGAGAGCTCCTCCATCCGGGCACGGAACTCGTCGGGATCGCCGAAGAGGTTGAAAGGGCTTCCCTCCATGGATCAGATCTAAGCAGACCCGACACACCGATGGCGCACAATCGGCACGACCTGCGCAACACACGCGCGCATTTCCCTCCTAGCGTCGGCGCATGGCCACGGAGCGAGGACAGGCGACGATCGAGAGCACGGCCCTGGCGGCGCTGATCGCGCTGCTTCTCGTCGCCGTGATCGCCTTGGTGGCGAGCGGCGGCGAAGTGACGGCGGGGCGGGAACTGGCGGGGGCGATCGGCCGCCGCATCGCCTGCGCGCCCCACCTGCCCGACGCCTGCCGCCACGAGGCGGTCGTCCCCGCCTACGGCCGCCCGCTGGCGCGCCTCGCCCGTGCCCTCGCCCCGCCGCCCGAGCCGCTCCCCGCCCCCGACGGCCTGCCCCTCGTCCCGGTCGATTTCCGCCGCTGCCGCCGCGAGAGCTGCGCCGTCGCCGCCGGCCCGCACCTCACCGCCTCCAACCGCCGCACCACCGTCTTCACCCAGATCCTCGACCACCGCCGCTCCGCCGGCACGGTCGAGCTCGTCTACTGGGAGTACCGACCGACGCTCGGCTGGCGCGCCGTCCGCCGCACCGCGACCGAGGCCGACGTCGTCGCCGCGGCCGGCACCGAACTGCTCGCCTCCCAGGATCCCAAGCTGGTCCCGCTCGAGACCCTCCCCGGCCGCAACCACTACGACTTCCCCGCCGCCGAAG
>DASZUH010000464.1:0-2546 GCA_035547715.1 Solirubrobacterales bacterium | reverse complement strand
GCTCGAAATCCTCTGGGTGCTGCCCGACTACTACGAGGAGGTGCCGAAGCCGTGCATGGGCGGCTGGGCGCACGACGCGATCCTCGTGCAGCCGAACGGCGACGTCCTGCCCTGCCAGGCGGCGGCCTCGATCCCCGGCCTCGTGATCGAGAACGTGCGCGAGCGCTCGCTCGCCGGGATCTGGTTCGAGTCGGAGAGCTTCAACGCCTTCCGCGGCACCGAGTGGATGCAGGAGCCCTGCCGCTCCTGCCCGATCAGCCGCCGGCAGGAGGACTTCGGCGGCTGCCGCTGCCAGGCGCTGGCGCTGACCGGCGACGCCGCCGCGACCGATCCCGTCTGCCAGTTCTCCCCGCACCACGAGGTGGTCGTCGGCGCCCGCCGCGAGGTCGACGAGCCGGAGCCCGCCGAGGCGCCGGCGTTCGTCTACCGCGACCTGATCCCCTCGTGAGCGCCGCGCCCGTCGTCCAGGCGTTCGGGCTGGGCAAGGACTACGGCAAGCTGCGCGCCGTCGAGGCGATCGACATCACCGTCGGGAGCGGCGAGTTCTTCGGCTTCCTCGGCCCCAACGGGGCGGGCAAGACGACGATGATCCACATGCTGACGACGCTGGTCGCGCCGACCCGCGGGCACGCCGAGGTGGCCGGGCACGACGTCGTCGCCGAACCGCTCGCGGTGCGCAAGCACATCGGCCTCGTCTTCCAGGAGACGACGCTCGACGGCGAGCTCTCCGCCGAAGAGAACCTGCAGCTGGCGGGGAAGCTCTACGGGCTCGGCCGGGCCGAGCTGCGCACCCGCATCGACGAGGTGCTGGAGCTGTTCGAACTGACCGAGCGCCGCCACGACTCGGTCCGCACCTTCTCCGGCGGCATGCGCCGCCAGGTCGACCTCGCCCGCGGCATCCTCCACCGGCCCGCGGTGCTCTTCCTCGACGAGCCGACGCTCGGCCTCGACCCGGTCAACCGCGGCCGCGTCTGGGGCTTCCTCGAGCGGCTGGCGAGGGAGGAAGGGATGACGCTCTTCCTCACCACGCACTACCTCGAGGAGGCCGAGCCCTGTGATCGGGTGATGATCGTCGACCGCGGCCAGGTGATCGCCCAGGGCACGCCGACCGAGCTGAAGCGCGACCTCGGCGGGCGCGAGTCGATCGAGCTGGTGATGAGCGATCCCGACCCGCGCCTGCTCGCCGAGGTCGCCCGCCGGACCGGCTCGGAGCCCCGCCGCACCGCCTCCGGGGTGATCGTCGCGGTCGACTCCGCCGAAGCGATCCTGCCGCTGCTGCTGCCGCTGATCGGCGACCGGCTGGAGAGCCTCAGCGTCCGCCGGCCGACCCTCGACGACGTCTTCGTCGCGGCGACGACGCCGGGGACGGTGGCGGTGTGAACGGCGTCAAGACCGCGGCGGTCCTCGGCGGGATCGTCGGCCGCGAGTTCAAGCGGGTGCTGCGCAGCCGGCCGCGCCTCGCCAGCACCTTCGCCCGGCCGCTGATCTGGCTGATCATCATCGGCTCGGGCTTCTCGGCGCTGATCCCGGGCGGCAACTTCAGTTATCACAAGTACCTGCTGCCGGGGATCATCGGCATGGTCATCCTCTTCTCCTCGCTCCTGAGCGCGCTCGGCACGGTCCAGGACCGCGAGTTCGGCTCGATGCGGATGCTGATGATCTCGCCGGTGCCGCGCGGGCAGATCGTGATCGGCAAGGCGCTCGCGGCGACGCTGATGGGCCTCTTCTTCGCGATCGTGCTCACCCCGCTCGCCTGGGTCTTCAGCGTCGACTTCAGCTTCGCCGACTGGATCCGCTTCCTCGGCGCGGTGCTGCTCACCGGGCTGGCGCTCTCCAGTCTGGGCATGCTGGTCGCCTCGCGGATCCGCAAACTGGAGAACTTCGCGGTGGCGATGAACTTCGTCATCTTCCCGATGTTCTTCCTCAGCGGCGCGCTCTACCCGACCGAAAAGCTCGCCGTCTGGCTGCAACCGCTGGTCCGCCTCAACCCGCTCACCTACGGCGTCGACCTGATGCGCCACGCGCTGCTCGCCGAAGAATTCCGCGCCGTCAGCCACGTCGAGTTCGAACCGCGCTTCGACGTCCTCTTCCTGCTCGTCTCCTCGGTCGTCTGCCTCTCGATCGCGGCCAAGCTCCTCGGCCGCGAGGAGCACCTGGCGCCGATGTTCCTCGGCGGCGAGGCGCGCAAGAAACTGGTGCCCAAGCAGGTCGGCGTCGGGCCGCTGCGCCTGCCCGCCCCGTCGGGCCCGCTGAGCGGCATCGTCGGCCGCGAGTTCAAGCGCGCGGTGCGCCAGCGCGGGCGCCTCGCCAGCACCTTCGCCCGGCCGCTACTGTGGCTGATCGCGGCCGGGACCGGCTTCTCGGCGCTGATCCCGGGCGGTGATTACCAGACCTACCTGCTGCCGGGGATCATCGGCATGGTCATCCTCTTCAGCTGCCTGCTGAGCGCGCTCGGCAGCGTCCACGACCGGCAGTTCGGGCCGATGCGGATGCTGCTCATCGCGCCGATCCCGCGTGGGCTCGTGGTCTGGGGGAAGACGCTCGCC